>JBKJMF010000339.1:0-9093 GCA_046596525.1 Devosia sp.
CGATCCGAAAGGCCTCTACGCCAAGGCGCGGCGCGGCGAGATCAAGAACTTCACCGGCATTTCGAGCCCCTACGAGACGCCGGAAAACGCCGACATCGTGCTGCACGGTGCCCTGCAGGACCCCGTCCAGATGGCCGAAGACCTCTATGCCCGTGTCTTCGAGTGGGACACCGGCTACTCGATCTAGCAAGCTGTGGATGCGGCGCCCAACGCTGGCGCCGCCCCCCGATCGATGCGACAATGCCGATGGGTTGATTGGCTAGTTCATCATGCGCAACGCGTTCCGGCTTCTGTTCTGGCTGCTGCTGCTATGGGCGCCGAGCTTTGCCGCGCACGCGTCCTTCGATGATTCGAAGCTCTGGTTCGACCGCCTGAGCACCGATGACCGCTCCTCGACGCAGACCGACCTGATCCTCCTCGGCCACTACCAGTATCTCGTCGACGGCCAGTTCGGTCGCGGCACCTTCGATGCTATCGCGGCGTTCCAGAAGAGCCAGGGCCGCGCTACCACCGGCGTCCTCACCGATTTTGAGCGCCGCTCGCTGCGCGACATGGCGGTGCAGGTGGACAGCAGGCTCGGCATCGAGCTCGTCAGCGATACCCCGGCTCATGTGGCGATGATGATCCCGCTGCGGCTGCTCTCCATCCGCAACCCCACCGACGCCGGCACCTCCTATGTCAGCGAGGATGGCGAATTCTCGCTCGAGACCATGCATGTCTCGCTCACCGACCAGTCGTTCGAAACGCTATTCGACGTGATGACCAGCCCCGATCCGGAGCGCACCGTCACTTATCGCAGCTTCGGCGCAGGGCGCTTCGTGGTCTCTGGCAAGATCGGCGACTATTCGTTCTATACGATGTTCGTCAGCGCCGCCGGCGAGGCGGTGGGCTATTCCCTCGCCTGGGGCAAGGGCTACGAGAACGAGGGTGCCATCACCTCGGTCTACATCGCCTCGCATTTCACCCCGCTCGGCAGCCTGCCACTACCGGACGAACTGAAGAAAGCCGAGGGCACCGGTGGCGCGCCGCCGCGCGGGGCATTCAGCCTGCCCGAGGGTCAGCCCGACCTGATCGTCCTGAATGCCGATATCACGGACACGACGCCCGCTGATTTCGACCGCGCCTTGGCGGCCCGGCCCGATGTGCGGGTGGTCGCTCTCAATAGCCCCGGTGGCTCGGTCGATTCCGCCTTGCGGATGGCCTACGAAATTCGCAAGCGCGGCCTCACCACGTTCGTACCGCGCGACATGGGGTGCTATTCGGCCTGCGCCTACATCTTCTTTGCCGGCACCGACCGGCAGGCCGAGGGCGAACTCGGCGTGCACCAGATTTCCGCCGAAGTCGCCGACCTGGTGCTGGCGCAGACTACGCTGGGCGACGTGCTAGATGCGCTGACCGCCTTCGGTGTGCACCAGCAAGTGGTCTCGCACATGCTGCGTACCCCGCCGGACGACATGTACGTTTTCACCACCGCCGAACTGGCCGAGTTCGGCATCGACAGCGGCGACCCGCTGACCATTACCGTTGCCCTCGAGCAGCCCGCAGAACCCACCAGCACCGGCGGCACGGCCTTCGTGCACCTCTCCAGCCAGTCGAACGCTGCCGAGGCTGAGCGCTCGCGCGCCTATATCGAGGGCCGCTGGAGCACGTTGTTCGGCGAGGCGAAGCCCGTGGTCGAAACCACGGGCAGCGTCTATCGCGTACAGCTGCCGACGCCCTCGCTCGAACGCGCCAACGCCATCTGCGCCGCCATCAAGGCCGACGGCGGCGGCTGCTATGTGACCAGCGCCGGTACCTGAGCCTTAGCTGGGATACGGGCACTCGCTGATAATGCGACCGGTGGGGTATTCGCACTCCTCGGGTGGCTCATACCGCTTGGAACCGCCGCTGCCAGTGGGGAAGATCGACCGGGTTTCGACAGCGGTCCCACCGCATGCCGGATCGGCCTCGAACGCCGCGAGGTCGGTCCACAGCAAAATCTTGCAGTGGATGTACTCGTCAATATGGGCCTTCTGCTTGTCGGAAAGACCGGCAAAGGCCGAGGCCGAAGAAGAGTACGAGCAAGCGGCGAGCACGCCAAATGCACAAGCACCAGCGAGGCGCAGAAGATTGCGTATACGCATGACCAACTCCAAATGTAACGCGGGCGCAGGCGCGCCCTATTTGTGTTGATCCGCCGCAAAACGGGTGGGTTAACAAAACACTAAGCCCGGCATGCCGCAAGCTCCTGGGCGATCAACTATTCGAGGCATACTTAACGACGGTGTAGACGCGGAAAAAGGCCCCTCAGCCGAAGACCGAGGGGCAGTTGGCTCGCGTAGAACTGGCTTGCCTAGAACTGGAAGTTGAGACCGGCGCGAACAACGTGGAACGCGACGTCGCTGTCCATGGTGAACGTGGTCGGCGGATCGTCGCTGAGGTCTTCGCTGGCGATCTCTTCCGATCCCAGGTCGGTGTAGAGATACTCGGTCTTGAACGTGATGGTGTCGGTCAGCGCGTATTCGATGCCCGCCCCGATGGTCCAGCCGAAGCGATCGTTGGTGATCGAGGTGTCGAACACCGATGTGCCATCGATGCTGGCGCTGATCGATGACGTCGTCTGGCCCCAGGCGAGACCGCCTGTTCCGTAGACGACGAACCGGTCGTTCACCCAGCCGATACGCGGCCGCAATGTTGCGAACCAATCGAGCCTGGTTCCCGCATCGGCATCCAGCGTATCGAAGGGCAGAACGTCGTCCACGCCGTCAGTGATGTTCAGGGATACGCGCCCATCGATCGACGACCCCTGGATGTCGGCCTCGATGCCCAGCAGGAAGTTGTCGCTCCACTGCCAGTTGTAGCCGGCCTGAACGCCGCCCACGAAACCACCGGCAGTTACGTCGATCGTGCCCGTGAGGATGTCAAAGGGCTCGCCGTCATCTTCGCTGGACAGGACGAACGGGTGCTCGAACACCCCTCCGCCGTAGCCTCCGTTGATACCAACGTAGAAACCGGTCCAATCGTAGAGCGGAGCCGAATAGATCGGCTCGATGATCGGCTCGATGATTTCCAGATCGGCTGCGACCGCATTCGTGGCCAAAAGGCAGGTCGCGCCTAGAAGTAAGAGTCTCGTCCGCATCGTCAACCCTCCAGTAATAGAGCGCAAAGTCGCCCCATGCATGCTGCAGGTTAGATGAGCTGGCGGCTGGAGTCCTTAACAAGAGTCCAAATGCATAAGGCTGTTGCATTTTGGACAAACAGGCGGCAATTGTGCGAAAGTGCACGATGGCAGCCTATCATGTTGCGGAGCCATGAGGAATTGCCGCTCCTGCGACAGAAGTGTACGTTTTCGGACAATGTGAATTTAAAACTACTTGCGCTGAGATGCGACGCCTGCCCAATTTTCGGCACATTGTTGCGCCGCGCCCGGCATTTGCCGGGCGACGGTGTCTCGAACTATCGCTGTCAGAATGACTTAGCGGTCGCCATCCGCTGTGACCGGCTTTTCGTCCGTGTCGAGCAACCTGGTCTCGACATCATGGTCGATACCCCAGTCCAACGCTTCGAGCTTCAAGGTCTCGAACAGTGCATCGGCGCCGACATTGCGGCCATCGAGTCTAGCGAGGACGGACGAGAAACGCGCACCCAGATCGGAGGGTGCATCAACACCAGTTGCAGAGACCACGGCCACACTTTCCACGAGCGAGCGACGAAGTCGGACGAGCCCCCGACTGTTCGGGCGCGGGCCTACTGCAGAATCGTTTAAGGAATGCCTCTTGGACAAAATACAATTTCGCTTTCATTCGGAAAGCGCGCTGTGGGCCAAGCAACAGAGCTTTAAGCGCAGTTTTCTACCGCGCTCTAACGGTACCCACCTGAACCCAGAATGAAAAGCGCCGCCCGCCTCATTTGGGGCAGGCGGCGCCTTCATTCGGGCGGAAGGGTTAACTAGTTGATGCTGGAAGCCGTGCAACCCAATCGCCCAGCCGGGTCAGGTTGCCGCCGAGCTTGGCATGGGCGAGGGGACGGAGGTTCTCGACGAACGCGTCGGCAGCCGGGTTCGGGGCGTGGCGCAGCAGCGGCTCTACCCAGGCCAGCATGAACGGCTCAAGTGCCTGCTTGCCCGTCTGAAACGTCTGCTCCTTACCGTTGATCTTCTCGACGATGGTCGGATCCTCGATCGCCGCGAGGCTGAATGCCGCGATGGTGCTGAGCTTGCCGTCGCAGGCAGCGTAGCCGTCGTAGCCGGTGGCCTTCAGCAGGTCGGCTGTAACGATGAGCGGCGCCGTGGCGTGGAGCTGGTAGTTCAGCGCCTTGTCGGCCCGGTTCATCTCCAGCGGCAGGCTACCATCCGGCGACGCCTGGCAAGTCACCAACTCGAAGCTGCCCTTGGCCCAGTCGAGCATCGCGGTGTCACCGTTCAGCCGCCCGATTGCCGCCGCTGCGAGGCCGGCCCAGGCGCGGAGGTTCGCCCGCTTGGCGTTCTTGGGCGCCTCGTTGTCAAAGAACTGCTCCATCGACACCGCCACCTGGCTGAGCCAGGCAACCACGCGCTTGCGCTTTTCCGGGTCGAGCGGCCCGGCAGTCTCCGCCTGCAGCAGTGCAATGGCGAGCCCGGCATAGCGGGCCCCGATCGCCAGCTTGACGTTCAGCGTCTCCAGTTCGGTGAGCGCTCCAGCGGCGGCCCACTGGTCGAGCCAGTCGAGGACGCATCCGGCCCGCGCCGTGTCGTCGTCCATCAGCGCGGTATTGGCCATCTTCATCAGCTCGCCGATGAACTTCTCCACCGGCTGCAGTGCCGCGTCGACCTCGGCATTCGACACCTCGTCGATATCCGAGCGGGTCTTGCTGTCGTCGGTGTAACGGCTGCCGAAGGTGAGTGCGACGACCGGGGCGGGGACTGCCGGGCAGGCGAAGGGCTTGTCTTCGGCCCGGGCAGCTGTCGCCCCCAGCAGCAGCGTCATCGTCGTGGCCAGAGCAAAAGTCATCCGCATCTCAGTTCTCCACGGCCATCGAGGCGAGCAACCGCTGCGCCTCGGGGTTGCCGAGTCCGGCAGCGTCCTTGAGCAGCACGGTCGCCTGCTGGATCGACGGCTCGATGCCGATGCCCATGGCATAGGCCTTGGCAAGCTCGACCATCGCCGTCGCATCACCGGCCTCGGCCGCGCGCTTGAGCCACGAACTGGCATCGCGCGCTTCGGCCACGGTGGTCCCGGTCGAGCGAAGGTATAGCGCCAGTTCGCGCATCGCTACCGCATCACCCGAGGCGGCCGCCGCGGCATAGCGGGCCGACCAGTCGACCTCTTCCGTCACCGCAGTCTGGATCGCCGGCGGTGCCTTCAACACCTTTTCGCGAATCTTGCCGAGATCGGCCACTGGAGCGTCGTCGATCATCCGCTTGAACATCGCCACCGCCTTGGTGGGGGCATAGTCCTCGCTATCGGGGTCGGCATAGATCTTCACCAGCCGGCTCACTGCCGTGTCGTCACCCATCGCCACGGCCTGGTCGAACAGCTCGATTGCGGTCTTCGCCCGCTCCTCGCCGCCCATCGCCATGTAACGATCAGCGATGGCGGTGTGTCGCCAGCCGTCTTCGCCGGCGAGCCGCAGGCTGACCTGCAGCCAGTGTTCGGTCTCGGTATCATCCGCCGTCGCGACGAATGCACCGGCGAGCTTGATGGTGTTTTCGAACGTGCAGTCGATGACGCTCGCCGCACGGTAGAGATAATCGTGCCGTTGCGCCTCGTCGTTGGTGTTCGAGGCGGCAAAGATCAGGGCATCCGCATCGCCGCGTTCCTCGATCGCCTGATGGTATTTCTCGAGCAGTGCGCTATCGGTGATGCCCTGCGCCTGCATCATCGGCAGTAGCCGAAGAATGGCATCGCCCTGGCCCTGCTGGGCGGCCTCGGTCAAGTAGCCGATGGCCTCCTTCTGCTTTTCGGCATCATTGGGGAAATAGTCGAGCAACACGGAACCAAGGTCGACGGCGGCGCGCGGCAGGCCATCGGCACGTGCCTTCTGCAGTGCAGCAATGGTCTCCTCGATCACCGTCGGCGTGGGCGTCACCGTAAGGCGATGCCGCGCCAGAGCGTCGATGGACGCCGGTACCGGATCGATACGCGACTGCCAGAACGCCAGCATTTCGGGGCTCGCGCCATTCCGGTTCAGGTAGTCGACATAATAGGCCACCGAGTTCGGGCGACCGTAGAGCGCGTGGGTCTGCAGCTTGGCCAGCGACAGCGGATCGGCATTTGGGTCGAGCGCCCCGATATCGTCCGAATCCATGAACTCGGTCGAATTGCCCGCGGCATCCTCGGTCCGCTGCCAGAAGCTCGCGAGCCGCATGTCGGCGCCCTTCGGCGCGCGGCAGAGATAGGCCTGGCGCAGGTCGGTCATCGGGTCGATCTTGCCGGCATAGGTCACCGCGAAGCCGAGCAGTTCGGTGGCCCGCTCGAACACACCCGGCTCGTCGCGGTGGCGCAGCAGGATGAACGCCAGTTCCTGCGCCGAATCCGCGTCTTCCAGCGACACGCCCTTTTCGAGCAGCGCCTTGGCCTCGGCCTCGCCGGCCCAGCGGCCCTTGTCCTGCAGCACCAGCTTCGCCAGCTTGGAGAACGCCCAGCCCGGCGGTGACGACATGCCGACGAGCTGCGTCAGCCGCGCCTTGTAGGCTTCCTTCTTCTCTGGGATCGTCTGCTCTCCTTCGAGCAGCGTCGCCAGCCGGAACAGTGCGTTGCGGCTGCCAAGTTCCGAGGCCTCCGCGTAGAGCTCTTCGGCCTTGTTCTTGTCCTCGGGCACCAGTGCGCCGGCCTCGTAGAATTTGCCCAGTTCAACCTGCGCTGCCGCCACGCCGCGCCCCGATGCGAGGTTCAGGTATTTCAGCAGCGTGTCGTTGTTCTTGACGATCAGCTCGCTCTCGAGATGCAGCTGCGCCACCTTCCAGGCGGCGCTCGCATCGCCAAGATTGGCCGCCAGCCGCAGCCATTGCTCGGCAATATTGTGGTCCTGCTTGACCACGAGTCCCTTCGAGTATTCGCGGGCGATGCGGCCGATGCGGTCGCAGATCTCCGGGTCGAGCTTCCCGACCAGAGCACCGAACGCCATCGTCACAGCCAGCTTGGGATCAAGCGCCCAGCCTGGCACCTGCTCGCCGCCAATGTTCATCGAGGCGAGGCGAAGCAGAGCATCGGCGTTGCCGCCCATCGCGGAGCGCGTCAGGTAGCCGAGGCCCTTCTCCTTATCCTTCTTCACCACCAGCCCATCGAGATACAGCGTCGACAGCAGATTGAGCGCCTTGGGTGCAAGGCTGTCGGCATTGGCCTCCAGCCCGTCGATCACCCCGGTCTCACGTAGCTGCGGCACCTTGCCGGCCTTGAGATAGAGGTTGATCCGATCGATGGAGGTATCCGGCACTTTAGGCGCCGGCATCTTGGCGACCACCGCCAGCATCTTGTCGACCAGTTCGAAATTGCTGGTCGGGTTGAGATCACGCAGGCGCCGGGCATCACGCAGCACCAGCTCCGGATCACCCTCCGGCACCGAAGCTCCGTCCCACGCCTGCCAGCGCGCCACCACGTCGGGGTCGGCCTTCTTGGCGACGCAGACCTCCTGGGCCGGGATCTCCGGCGGCAGGAAGGTTACCTCGACAGGAGCCGAGAATGCGGGCGAAGCGAAGCCGGCGCCGAGCAGCAGGGCGGTGGCGAGGCGGGGGACGAATGAGGGCATCGGAGCCTCCGATTGGCGCGTTTACTGCGCGCGGAAGAACGCGTTCTCGACGGCGGCAGCGCTGTAGGTGCCGTTCGAGCCGGTGAAGATGATCGAGACGCCGCCGCGGCGCTTGAGATCGAGCGCAGCGACAGTGGCCACAGCCTTGCCATCGGCCTGCACTTCGAAGTCGAGCGTCAGCGGCGCCTTGAGCGCGACGGACTTGGTGGTATCACCCGCCACCCCTTCGATCGCCTTGGTCTTGGCGGCAGGCACGAACAGGTCGACACTGGCGAGGTCGGAGAGGTTGTAGAAATAGACCGTGGCCTTGCTCGGATCGGACGCGGGATCGTCCTGCAGCACCAGCGGTTCGCCTTCGACGCTCCAGGCATAGGTGTAGTAGGCGCCAGGCGCGGTGGTCACCGAACCTGCAACGTCGCCCGCCGAGACGGCGATGTCGCCCGGCTGCACGTTCACGTAGGCCGACAGCCCATCGGTGATCTGGTCCACCGTCGTGCCGTTGACCACGGCCACCGCAGCACCTGGCACCAGCACGCGCACGAAGGCCGAATTCGGGTCGACCGGCGCATCATAGAGCCCGTCATCCTGGGCCAGCGCGGCGGGTACGGCGCTGAGCAGCATCAGGCTGGCGAGGGCGATGAGTTTGGGGGTTGAGCGCAGCATTTGGGCTCTCCTTCCTAGGTGTTGCAGAGGGATATCGCCGCCGTCTTCTCGGACAGGCGATCGAACTTGATGGAGACTTTCGACAGCTCGAGGCTGTCGAGGGACTCGAGCGGGATGAAGAACCGCCCGGTGGCGCGGAAGCGGTCGCCACGGTGCACTTCGCGAGTGAAGGTGCGGCCATCGGTGCTTTCGAAGTTCAGCACTACGTCGCGGCTGCCGTTGTCTCCGGCATCGGCGAGCAGCACCTGGTTCGGCGCGATCGGCGTACCGGTGAGGTCGGCTTCGTACAGCCCTTTGGCGGCGTCGATCACCGGGGTGTTGCCGACCGGTTTGCAGTCATTGCGCGCCGCCGCAATCAGCTCGGTGATCGAGCCGGTGCCGAACTGTGCCAGGTTGTTGTAGATCGGGTTTTCCCACACGAGGAACTTCGGCCGCTTGGCCTGGAACTCGCGCGAGGTGAGATACGAGGTGACCGCGCCGAACTGGTTGCCGCCGGTGATCGCCATGTTGGCGACCGGCAGGCTGGCATACTCGGCGAGGAAGCCGCCGAAGTTCGGCACCAGGGCATCGGAAAAGCTGGTGCCGACCAGCGCCACTTCGTCCGACGCGCCGGTCTTGGCCGCGCCGTCGCCGAAAATGTCGAGGCTCGCGTCGGCGCTGGCGACCTCCACCGTCTCGTAGGCCGCGCTGATCACCGGCGGCAGGTTCAGCACGCAGAACGCCTGC
>JBKJMF010000441.1:0-3909 GCA_046596525.1 Devosia sp.
TCCTGCCACTGCGAGGTGAAGCGCAGCACCAGCGTCTTGCCCTTGGCGGCCGGCGGCACAGTCACCTCGGCCGCGAACCAGGTGTGGCCCTGCTTCTTGCTCCACACCGTCTTGTCGGTAAAATCAAGCCAGCTGCGGAAATCCGCCTTCAGCGCGTCGTCGGCACCGAGATCGGCCTCGCTGTAGCGCCAGCAGAACTCGCCATCGATCGGGGTCAGGATTTTGGAGCCGAGGTCCGCGCACAGGCGAAACAGCTTCTCCTCCTGCTTGATGTCATCGTCGAGGAGACCGAGCTTCGTCGCTAGAGTATTCATAACAGGCTATCCTTTTACCCCAACACCGGCGAACCCGGTGTTCATGTTCCGCCGCAGGAGGAAGTACACGCCGATTGCCGGCGCCGCGTAGACGATGGAGAAGGCGGCGAGGAAGCCGTAGTCGATGGCGCCCTGCCGGCCGAACGCCGAATAGAGCCCCACCGACATCGGGAATCCGGCCTCGACGCGTGAGAAGATCAGCGGCAACAGGAACTCGTTCCAGGCGCCGGTGAAGCTGAAGAACCAGACCACCGCGATACCGGCGCGCGACATCGGGATGACGATCCGGGTGACGATCTGCCAGAGCGAAGCGCCATCGACATAGGCGGCCTCCTCGAGCTCGATCGGGATGGTGTCGAAGAAGTTCTTGAGCAGCAGCAGGGTGAACGGCAGGTTCAGCACGGTGAGCGCGATGATCACCCCCAACTGGTTCAACAGCCCGCTGCGCTGCGCCGCGAAGTAGAGTGGCACCAGGATGCCGATCGAGGGCAGCATGCGCAGCAGCACCAGCGCCCACAGGAACGCATTTCGGCCGGGAATGCGCAGCCGCGACAGCGGATAGGCAGCGGCGATGCCGACCAGCACGCTGAGAGTCGCGGTCCCGGCCGCGATCAGCAGCGAGTTGAGGAACTGCCGACCGGCACTGCCGCTGACCGCCTTGGCGAAGTTGTCGAGCCCGATCGATTGCGGAATGGCAAGCCGGCCGACGGCAGCCGGATCGAACGCATTGACCAGGAGCCACGAGAACGGGCTGACCCAGATGATCGCCATGAAGGCGAGCGCGATCGACAGGCTACGAGAGGGAGCAGCACGTTCCATCACTTGGGCTCCCGCAGCATGCGCAGATAGACGATCGACAGGGTCCCGACGATGACCAGCATAGCCACCGAGATGGCGCTGCCGAAGCCGAGATTGCCGCGCGAAAAACTCTGGTTGTAGAGGAACACCGCCAGCGTCTCGGTCTGCCGTCCCGGCCCGCCTCCGGTCATCGCGAAGATCAGCGGGAAGTAGGTGAAGGTCCAGATGGTGATGAACAGCATGTTGGTGGCGATGTGCGGCCGGATGATCGGCAGGATCACCAGCCAGATGCGCTGCAGCGGCGAGGCGCCATCGATCTTGGCGGCCTCGACGATCTCGCGCGACACCGAGTCGAGCGCCGCCGAGAACAGCAGGTAGGACCAGGCGGTGCCCTTCCACACATTGGCGATGGTGACGATCGGTAGCGCGAATTCGTTGATGAAATTGACCGGCTTGAAGCCGAGCGGCACGACGATCAGTGCGTTGATCAGCCCGGTCTGCGAGGTGGTCGCCGACCACAGGAACGCCGCCACGATATCGGGCAGCAACCAGCCCAGCATGATGCAGACTTCGACCACCGTCTTCAGCGTCGAGTAGCGGTTGCGCAGCGCCAGCGCGAGCAGGAAGCCCAGCACCGACTGGCCGACGATCGCCGAAAAGAACACGAAGATGATCGTGGTCCAGAGCGATTCCAGGAAACCCTTGCGGGTGAACAGCCGCTCGAAATTATCGAGCCCGACCCACGACCACTCGACCGCCTTTTTGCCGACCAGAGCGAGGTCGGTGAAGCTGAAGGTGAAGGCCCAGGCGGTGAAGTAGAGCAGAGCGCCGATCAACAGGATCGCCGGCAGCATGGCGGCGACGAGGAGCGGCAAATTGCTGGTGATCCAGGGGTTGGCCTGGTTTCTCATGGGCGGGCTCGTTCTATTCGGAGAGAAAGCTCAGTGGACCGTTGCCGATCCACCACGTCCGCGTCACGGCGGCACCCCGAGAACAGTCGGGATGCCGCCGCGTCGGGAGGTTTGGCCTACTCGTAGGTCATGACTTTCTCTTCACCGAACTCGTCGATCAGCGCGGCCTTGTAGCCGGCAACCACGTCCTCGACGCTTCCGCCATCGAGGATTTCGGTAGTCATCTGCTGCACCAGTGCGGAGACGGTCTGGTAGCCCGGGATGGTGTCGCGGCCGGTGGTGTCGGCAGCGAGCGCCGTCGCCTTGGCGAGGTACGGATCCGCCATGTATTCCGGCGATTCCGAGATGTCGGTGCGCACGCCCATGCGGTGGTTGGCGATCGTCCAGGCCTTGAAGTTCCCGACGTCGAAGATGCTGGTCACCAGCTTGAACGCCAGGTCCTTGTCGGTGGCCTTCGAGTTGACGCCGATGGTCCAGCCGCCCGAGATGTTGGTGGTCGCCTTGGTGCCCGGTTCACCCGAACCCGGCCACGGCGTCCAGCCGATCATCGCGTCACGCTCTTCCCGGCTCGGCAGATTCACGCCATTGCAATCCCACAGGCAGGCGTCTTCCCAAGAGCCCGAGGCAAGAATGCCGAGCTGGTCATTGGCGAGAGCCTCGCGCACTGCGGCGCCGGGATCGGCAGCGTAGTTGAGATCGGCCGGCTGACCGATGTCATGGTAGACCTTGCGATAGAGCTCGAGCGTGGCGCGCAGCGCCGGGCTGTCGCCGATCCACTGGCCGGTCGCGCGGTTGAGCAGGCGGTTGCGGTCGCCCTCGGGCACGTCGGCGCCGAGCAGCGCCATGTAGAAGCCCTGCATGGTGGCGCCTTCACCCTGCTTGATGCCGGCCGGCAGCTGGAACGGATATTGGACGCCAGCGTCCTTCAGCTTCTGCGCTGCATCGAGCACCTCGGCCCAGCTCTTGGGCTCCCACGGCACGGTGATGCCGGCTTTCTCGAAGTTGGACTTGTCGTACCACAGCATGCGCACATCGGTGTCGGTCGGCAGGGCGTAGACCTTGCCGTCATAGGACGCCACCTCGAGCAGGCCCTTCATGTAGTACTGGTACTGGTCCCAGCCCGCGGCCTGGTCGTTCAGCGGCTGCAGGTACCCGGCCGAGGCCAGCTCCGAGACCATGAAGGAGTCCATCTGGATCACGTCGGCGGCAGTGCCGGCCGACAAGTCCAGCGCGATACGCTGGTCGTAGCCGGCGCCCGGCAGCTTGATAGCGTTGACCTTCTCACCGGTCTCCGCCTCGAACGCGGCGATCCCCGGTTCGACCAGCGAAGCAAGCCATTCGGCATACATGAACGTCACTTCCGCCTTGGCGGGCATCGCAGCCGACGCCAAGAGCGTCATCGCCGCGATCGACGACAAGAGAGTCCGTTTGAGCATGAATTCCTCCTCCAAGGGTTTGGCGTCGCAGCCTCATGCGTGGGCCGCGCGGCACCTCCTGAGTGCTGCCAGAGCTAAGTGCATTTATTGCAACGTTGCAATGATTGGTGCAAAATTCTCGGATGGACGTACGTCATTTGGAATTATGTATTAAAAATCAAAATGATAGATGTTTGCCGAGTGTTCAATATCGTCACGAGGGCGTTTGCAGCGATGCAATTTTCTTCGGTTCCCGACAATCGGTACGCGGTGTATGACGGGGCTGGGGTTCAAGAAAAGCCGATGACGAAAATCAGGTCAGACACGGGCAAGGGCATTCGCAAGCCGTCAGGTAAGCGGGCGACGCTCAAGACCATCTCGGAACTGACCGGGCTGAGCTTGTCGACGGTGTCGCTGTCGCTGCGGGGCGGAGCCTCGCTCAAGGAAGAAACGCGCCTCAAGGTTGCAGAG
>JBKJMF010000306.1:0-3074 GCA_046596525.1 Devosia sp.
CTTCGTGCTGGCTGGGGCGATGCGCCGGCATGGGCGGGCGCTCGACCGGAATGCCCGCCTCGACGACGACGTCCTGCGGGCCACCGGTGAGGATCAGGTGTTCGACATTGTCGCGCCGGATGATCAGCAGCTGCCGTTTGGCGTCGACCTGCATGTGATCGATGACGCTGAGCCGCCGGTTGCGGCCGCGGCCGACCACGGTGCCGGTGCGGGTGACGAATTTCAGGGCCCACAGGCCGAGCACGATCAGCACCAGCACGATGCCCAGCGCGAGCACCGATGTGACGATTGTTCCCCCCGATTCGCCCAGCAAACTCGTCATGAACTGCATTGCCGCGCACTCCCTTTCGTTCGGGGTGGCCATCCGAACGCAAATCAGTGGAACTTCTTGCCGAGTAATGCGCCCAGATTATGCAAAATGCGAGACAACTCGGCGTCAGAACCCACGTGGTTAATGTCTCGTTAACGTCTGCTAGGCAGGATTTGCCCAGTTCCTCTCGGGATTCTGGACCCGCCTCACCATGAAACTAGGACTGCTCGACGCCATCGGCGAGAAGATGCGCTGGCACCAGGCCCGGCAGAGCTTGCTCGCCGAGAACGTCGCCAATGCCGATACGCCGGGATACCGCGGTCGCGACCTCCAGGCCTACGGCTTTGAGGAGCACATGAAGAACATGTCGACCACCAAGATCGCGACGGTGGCGACGCAGCCCGGGCACATCTCGGTTGCCGGCACCGACGCCGACGGCTTTGGCGCCCGCAACATGAACAGCTTCGAAATCACTCCCGAAGGCAACGGCGTCACGCTCGAGGACGAGATGATGAAGGTTGCCGGCAACCAGATGGACTACCAGGCGATCACCGCGCTCTACACGCGCTCGGTCAAGCTCATCAAAACCGCTCTCGGCAGGCAGGCATAAGCGATGAACGACTTCCTCTCGTCCTTGAAGATCGCGGCGACCGGGCTGCACGCCCAGTCCGCTCGCATGCGGGTGATCGCCGAGAACCTCGCGAATGCCGATTCTGCCGGCAAGACGCCCGGCGAGGACCCTTACCGGCGCAAGATCCCGACCTTCAAGGCGGTGATGGACAAGGAGCTCGGTGCCACCAAGGTGGAGATCGGTCGCATCGCCTACGACCAGTCCGATTTCACCTCCCGCTACGAGCCCGGCCATCCGGCCGCCGACGCCACCGGTTATGTCCGCTACCCCAACGTCAACTCGCTGATCGAGACGATGGATATGCGCGAGGCGCAGCGCAGCTACGAGGCCAACCTCAACGTCGTCACCGTCACCCGGCAGATGCTGGGCTCCACCCTGGACATCCTGCGCGGCTGACGCGCCTATAGGAGCCAACCATGGCCATTCCAATCAACGCGGCGACGGCAGCCTACTCGAACGCCGCCAAGCTCATGGGGCAGTCGCAGAAGCCGCAGCTCAACCAGATCGCCGACCTCGGTGGCGGGCAGGACTTCGCCAAGCTGCTCGGCCAGGCGGTGCAGGGCGTGGTCGACAGCGGCAAGGTCGCAGATACCAAGGCGATGGACATGGTCAACGGGCGCGGCGACATGGTCGACGTGGTTACCGCCATCAGCCAGACCGAGCTCGCCATGGACACCATGGTTACGGTCCGCGACCGGGTGATTTCGGCCTATGAGGAAATCATGCGGATGCCGATCTGAGAATTCGCGACTCGCGCTAGGAGTAGCGAATGACCGGAGCCGTTGTTCTCGATCTCGCCCGCGAGGGCATCTGGGTGATGATCCTCGTCGCCGCGCCGATGATGATCGTCGGGCTGGTGGTGGGCGTGGTCATCGCGCTGTTCCAGGCGCTGACCCAGATCCAGGAAATGACGCTGGTGTTCGTGCCGAAGATCCTCGCGATCTTCGTCACCATGCTGCTGGCGCTGCCCTTCATGGGCGCGATCCTCGGGGGCTACATGACCAGGCTCGCCGACATGATCATCGCCGGCGGCTGACCATGATCTCGCTCAACTGGCTGCCCGAGACGGCCTACTTCTACCTGCTGATCTTCTCCCGTGTCGGCGCCATGCTGATGCTGATCCCGGCGTTGGGCGAGACCGCCATTCCGGCCCGGATGCGGCTGGGCTTTGCGCTGGCGATGTCGGGAGTGCTCTATCCGCTGATCTCCAGCCAGTTGCCGGCGCTGCCCACCAATCTGCCCGAGATCGTCGTGGTGGTGCTGCATGAGGTGGCCGTTGGACTGATCCTCGGCGCCATCGCCCGGCTCGCCGTCTCCGGCACGCAGACCGCCGGCGCGGTGATCGCCTCGTCCTCTGGCCTCTCCGTGGCGCAGGCGGCCGATCCCACCAATGGCGGCATGCAGGGCGCGCTGATCGGCGCCTTCCTCAGCTTTCTCGGCATCACGCTGATCTTCGCCACCGACCTGCATCACGTGGCGCTGTCGGCGATCCACGACAGCTACATGATCTTCACGCCCAAAGAGCCGCTGATGTTCGGCGACGCGGCGCAGACGGTGGTCGATACCGTTGCCGGTGCCTTCGTCATCGGGGTGCAGATGTCGGCGCCATTCATCGTCTTCGGGCTAGTGTTCAACCTTGGCATGGGTATCCTCAGCCGGCTGATGCCGCAGCTGCAGGTGTTCTTCATCGCCATGCCGGCGACGGTCGGCGCCGGCCTCATCCTCATGGCGCTGCTGCTGACCATGATGATGACGCTCTATTTAATGCATTTCGAGGGCGTGCTGGCCATGCTGCGCGGCGTTCGCTAGATGAGCGACGAAGCCCCGGAACAGTCATCAAAAACCGAAGACCCTTCGGAAAAAAAACTCCGCGACGCCCACGAAAAGGGCGACGTGGTGAAGAGCCAGGAGGTCAACAACTGGTTTATCCTGTCGGGCTCGGCGCTGGTCTTCGCGATGATGGCGGGCCCGACCAGCGCGAGCCTCGTCGAGTCGCTGAAGGTGCTGCTCGGCAATGCCGAGAAGTTCGAGGTTGGTAGCCAGGCGCTCGCCGCGTTCTGGGGGAACCTCTCGACCTCGATGCTGCTCGTCGCCATCCTGCCGTCGATCGTTATCGCCGCCTTCGGCATTGCC
>JBKJMF010000317.1:0-8622 GCA_046596525.1 Devosia sp.
GATCAAGGCGCGTTCGTCGCGGGCGATGCCGGAGCCGTTGTCGGTTACCTCGAGGATGTAGCTGCCGCGGAAAGCGCGCGAACGCACTTCGACCATCGGCTCATCCGCATCATTGTATTTGATGGCGTTGGAAACAAGGTTGATCAGCACCTGGTTTAGCCGGTCCGCATCCGCGTCCACCAGGGCGTGCCGCGGCCCCTTCTCGACCACGATGCGCATGCTGCGCTGCCGGGCCAGCGCCGTGCACACCTCGATGGCCCGGTCGAGCACCGCATCGGCGTCGGTCGGGACGTTCCGCCAGCCGCGCTCGCCATGCTCCAGCGCGTTGAGGTCGAGGATCTCATCCAGCAACTTGGTGAGCCTCAGGCTCTCCTTGTGGATGGTTGAGAGGAACCTCTGCCGCTCCTCCTCCTCGAGCCGATGCTCTCCGAGCAGGATCTCCGAGAATGAGCGGATCGAGGTCATCGGAGTGCGCACCTCGTGGCTCACTTGCGACAGGAACTCGTCTTTCTGGCTATCGAGTTCGCGCAGCTGTCGGTTTGCTTCCTCGAGCTTGCGGGCGGTGTCGCGCAGTTCGGTCGAGGTGCGCTCCAGCTCCTGGGTGTACTCGATGGCCTGCTGAGTCTCATCGGCCATCTGCAGCACCTCTTCCAGCGACACCGCGCCGCCCGATACCACCTGGCCCAGCATCACGTGCGCCGAGGCCGCGCCGATCGAGCCGGCGAGTTCGCGCTCGAGCCGGTCGATGAACTGCGATGTCGGCTCGCTCGTCGCTGTCCCCGCTTCCGCCCCCGCACTTTCGAACAACGCCGTGGCGCGTTCGGTGCCCAACACCCGCTGCGCCACGAACCTGAGGTCATCCGAGGTTGCCGAACCACGGAGCAGCGCCCTGCCCGCGTGCGCCGGCCGGCGGAACAGATCGACGAACAGCGTCGCCTGCACCCGCTCGAGCGCCGACTGGCTGGTGAACAGCGAAACGACAACCAGCGTAGTGGTGTTGAGGAACAGGCTCCAGAACACCGCATTGGCCAGCGGGTCGAGGCTATCGAGCCCGAACAGCGCCTGGGGCCGCAGCAATTCGATCCCCCAGGGTCCTTCCGCCATCAGCTGGGCAACGATCGGCGAGGCGGATTCGAAGGACGGCATGAAGCTCGACCACGCCCAGACCACGAACCCTACCGCCACCGACGCAGTCGCTGCCTTGAGCGAGGCATCCTTCCAGAACAGCGCCGCGATGATCGCCGGCAGGAACTGCGCCACACCGCAGAACGAGATCAGCCCGATCGGCGCCAGCGCGTCGCTGCCGCGCGTCAGGTAGAAGTAGAAGAACCCCAGGCTGAGGATCAGCGCGATCGAGAACCGGCGCGAGTAGAGCAGCAGCTGGCTGACGCCGCGCCCGTCGCCGGCGACGCCTTGCCCCTGCGTGAAGCGCAGCACGATCGGCATCACGATATGGTTCGAGACCATGATCGACAGCGCGATGGATTCGACGATGATCATCGATGTCGCCGAAGAGAAGCCGCCGATGAAGGCAAAGAGCGCCAGTCCCTCCTGGTTGGCCGCCAGCGGCAAGGTCAGAACGAACATGTCCGGGTTGGCGCCGGCGGGCATCGTCGTCAGCCCATATAGCGCGATCGGCAGGGTGAAGACGCTCATCAGCAGCAGGTATCCCGGGAAGGCCCAGGCCGCCGTGCGCAGGTGGCTCTCGTCGGAATTCTCCACCACCGTGATCTGGAACTGCCGTGGCAGGCAGATGATGGCCGCGATCGACAGCACGTTCATCGCCACCCAGCGGTCGTCGAACGTCCCGGTCGAGTAGATGTCCAGCCCCTTGGCCTCGGCGGCCGAGAAGATCGCCTCGAACCCGCCCCCGGCGAACACCACGAACAGCCCCACCGCCAGCAGCGCGGCAAGCTTCACCACGGCCTCGAAGGCAATGGCCGCGACGACGCCATGGTGCTGCTCCTTGGCGTCGACGTTGCGAGTGCCGAACAGCACGGTGAACAGCGCCATGCCGGCCGCAACGCCGAAGGCGAGGCCGACATCGTCAATGCCGCTGAGGCTCCCCTGCCCGTGCTCCCGCACCTCGGCGATCGCCTGGATCGATGAAGTGACCGCCTTGAGCTGCAGTGCGATGTAAGGCGCGATGCCGATCACCGCGATCACCGTCACCAGTACCGCCAGCCGGCTCGACTTGCCGAAGCGCGACGAAAGCAGATCGGCGATCGAGGTGATGCGCTGGTTGTGGCTGATGCGGACCAGCCGCCTCAGGACGAACCACCAGCCAACGAACACCAGTGTCGGCCCAAGGTAGATCGCCAGATATTCGAGACCGTTGCGTGCCGCCGAACCGACTGCGCCATAGAACGTCCAGCTCGTGCAGTAGACCGAGATGGCGAGCGTGTAGACGAATGGCGAGCTCAGAAACGACGACTGCGTCCGCCGCGCCTGCCGGTCGGACACGTAGGCGATAAGGAACAGCAGTCCCACATACGCCACGCCGGTCGCGATGACGAGGTCGGCGCTAAGCATCAGCTCTCGTCCTCGCCCTCGCGCGGCAGCCGCGTGCTGAGCCACCAGGCGCCCAGCACCAGCAGCACCCAGCACAAGAACAGGTAGATCACCTCGGCAGGCACGCCAAAAAGGCGCTGCTGGATCTGGAACACCGAGGCGATGGGCGGCATGAACAGCAGCGCTCCGGCGAGCGTGAGGACCAGCGCAGCACTTACCAGCTTGCGGCGTTCCATCGCTGCTACCCCGGCACCTCCGCCAGCAACCGCCTCACCGTGCCAACCACGTCGGCGTTGGCGTACGGCTTGGTGACGAAGCTCGATGCGCCCAGTTCCTCGGCGATCTGACGGTCGTGCGCCTGACCCTTGGCGGTGAGGATCATCACCGGCAGGTCGCGGGTGAGGCGGTCGGCGCGGATCTGCTTCAGCACCTCGAAGCCCGAGCGTTTGGGCAGCATCACGTCGAGCACCACGAGGCGCGGACGTTCCCGGCGAATGGCGGCGAGCGCCGCATCGCCATCCGTCACCGACTCGATCGAGTATCCGGCGCGCCTGAGGATGAAGTCGAGCGACTCCAGGATGCTCGGTTCATCCTCGGCGATGAGTACGTCGACGGCCAACTTGTCCCCTCCTCTGCCGACCTCCCAATCGGCATCCCCGCACAGTAACGCATACTCAACCGGCTTCGCCAATATCGAAACGGCGCGGCACCAGCGGCGCCCGTACCGCCGCCGGCTGGCCGCCCGGCATCGGTGCCTCCTCCTGCCGGTCGGCGCAGTCGCGCCGCGGACAGAGCCGGCAGGCCGGGCCCACCGGCACGTCGGCCGAGGCATCGGCGAGGTCGAGGCCCGCCGCATAGACCGTCCGGTCGGCATGCAGCACGTCGCAGGCGAGCATCACCGAGGTATGGATGGCACGCCGGTCGGCAAAGCTTGCGACGCGCCGGGCCTGCGCCCGCGCGACGAACAGGTAGCGCGACCCGTCCGAGAACTGCACCACCTGCCGCACCATCGCTTCGGGAGTCCGGAACGCTCCATAGATTGCCCAGAGCGGACAGGCGTGGCCCGCACCGGGCAATGGCAGCCCCGGCAGCGGGAAATGCTTGGTCAGCCGCCCCGCCGGATCGGAGCGCAGGAAACCGAACGGCACGCCGGCTTCCCCGGGCTTCCGCAACGTCACCAGCCGGTGCGCCACCTGCTCGAAGCTTGCCGTGTAGATCTGTTGCAGTGCTTCGATGTCGTAGAGTGCCCGCTCCGCCTCTCCGAGGAATGCCGCATACGGAAACACTACGGCACCCGCGAGATACGAGCCGAGCGCGCGATACCCCAGCCGCCGCGAGGTTGCCGAGGCCAGTTCCGGCGCCATCACCTCGCGCTCGATTGCCGCCGGCGCCGCCAGCTCGGCGTAGAGCCGCGTCAGCTGGAACTGCCGCGTCGCCGCGGTGGCGCTGGTCTGGAACCACATCGCTCGTGCTTCGGCGTTGAAGTGGTACTGCCCCGGAAAACCGAGCGCATCGAGTTCGCGCCCGCCGCTCCGCACTACCCGCACTCCGAACCGCCGATCCAGCAGCGCTGACAGCGTGTCCTCGCCGAACGGCCCCGCCCGTCCGATCTCGGCCCTGAGATCCGTCGCTACCGCCTCGAGCGCCGGGAAATAGTTGTCCCGCTCGAAGATCAGGTCGTCGAGTTCGCGCATCGGCGACAGCGCGCGCCGCCCCTTCGCCTCCTGCTCGAACTGCCCGATGAGGCTGTGCGCAACGTCGGTCAGCCCTCGCGTCTCTCGCGTGATCGAAGCGACGAACCGTCGGCGCTCCCCCTCCTCCAGGTCCGCCACATCCTCGAGAATCTCGGCGCTCGAGCGCACCGCTGTGATCCCCGACAGCACCCGGTGCAACAGTTCCGCCATCAGCGGGTCAGAGCGCAGCCGGTTGGCAAGATCATCGGCATCCGCCTGGGACGCCAGATATGCCCGGTGCAATCGGGCAATCGCCAGCGCCGCCGCCGGCTGCTGTGCCACGAGGTCGCGCGCCCCGAGCGCCCCGAGCTCGTTGAGCTGCAGCACCGGGTCCGCCAGCGCCTCGTCCACATCCGCGATTAGCCTATGTTCGGCCTCCCCCGACAGCGCACCGATTTCCACCTTCAGCTCGTGCGCCAGCCGCAGCAGAAGCGCGCCACCGACCTGCCTGCGGTTGTGCTCTATGAGGTTGAGATAGCTTGCGGAAATACCTGCCTGCTGCGCCAGCGCCGTCTGCGAAATCCCCAGCGCCCGCCGGCGCGAGCTGATGCGCAAACCGATCGGCGCTCGCATCCACAGCCTTCCTCGTTGTCAACAACTTTACACTTATTCCCGTCGTCAAGTCCAACGATTTACAGAAATCATCAATGATATCAGCTGTCTATTGCAGTCATTTTCACACCGTCGCATCGTGACCGCATGGCGGTGAGGTGTCGGCGATGTACCGATTCCCCGCGCATGAGGAGGACGAAATGACCAATTTGAAGGGCTTCAGCCGCCGCGGCGTGCTGAAGGGCGGCCTCGCCGGCATCCTCGCGACCGGTGTCTCTCCGCTGATCTTTTCCAAAGGCGCCTACGCACAGGAATTCTGCAACGCGCCGACCGGCGACACCGTCACCATCGGCTTCAACATGCCGCTCACCGGCGCCTATGCCGACGAGGGCGCCGACGAGCAGCGCGCCTACGAACTGGCCGTCGAGCACCTGAACGGCGGCGGCGACGGCGGGCTGATCCCGCATTTCTCGTCCAAGACGCTCAAGGGCACCGGCATCCTGGGCAAGAAGGTGGTCGGCGTCACCGGCGACGACCAGACCAAGGCCGACGCCGCCCGCGACTCGGCTCGGCGCATGATCGAGCGCGATGGCGCCGTGATGATCACCGGCGGCTCGTCGTCCTCGGTGGCGATCGCCGTTCAGGGCCTTTGCCAGGAGAAGGGCGTCATCTTCATGGCCGCCCTTACCCACTCCAACGACACCACCGGCAAGGACAAGAAGCGGTACGGCTTCCGCCACTTCTTCAATGCCTACCAGTCGGGCATCGGCCTCGCGCCGGTTCTGGGCGACGCCTACGGCAAGGACCGCGTCGCCTATCACCTGACCGCCGACTACACTTGGGGCTGGACCCAGGAAGAGTCGATCAAGAACGCCACCGAGGCGCTGGGCTGGAAGACCCTCGCACCGGTCCGCACCCCGGTGGGCGCCGGCGACTTCAGCCAGTATCTGACGCCGGTGCTGAACTCCGGCGCGGACGTGCTGATCCTCAACCACTACGGCTTCGACATGGTGAACTCGCTCACCCAGGCCGTGCAGTTCGGCATGCGCGACAAGCAGGCCAACGGCAAGAACTTCGAGATCGTCGTGCCGCTGGTTTCCGATCTGATGGCCAAGGGCGCCGGCGCCGCCATGCAGGGCATCTACGGCACCTCGAACTGGGATTGGCAGTTGGCGGACGAAGCCAGCAAGGCCTTCACCAAGTCGTTCGGCGCCAAGTTCGGCCAGCCCCCAAGCCAGGCCGCCCACACCTCCTATGTGCAGGCGCTGCTCTACGCGGACGCTGTCGAGCGCGCCGGCACCTTCTATCCGCCTGAAGTGATCAAGGCCCTCGAGGGCTTCGAGTTCGACGGCATGGGCAACGGGCCCACCCTCTACCGGGCCGAAGACCACCAGTGCTTCAAGGACGTCTACGTGGTGAAGGGCAAGGAGACCCCGGCGAACCCGTTCGATCTGCTCGAGGTGGTGGCCACCGCGCCCAAGGACAGCGTCACCTACGACGCTGCCATCTTCGGCGGCGAGCTCGGCCCGGATACCGCAGTCGTCTGCTAGTCCGAGTCTAACCCCGTCCCGGCTGCCCTTCAGCCGGGACGGATGCCTCTCGCATCAGCATCAGGGCAGCGAACATGGACGCCATACTCGCGCAGCTACTCAACGGCCTCGACAAAGGCGGCGCCTACGCACTCATCGCGCTGGGCCTCACTCTCGTCTTTGGCACCCTCGGCGTCGTCAATTTCGCCCATGGCGCGCTGTTCATGCTCGGCGCCTTCTGCGCCGTCACCTTCCGCTACATCGTCACCCTCGAAACCATCACGGTCGACCCGACCCAGACCACTGCCTGGGGCACGGCGCTGGAGGTTCGCACGCCGCTTGCCCAGACCTGGTTCGGCGACTGGGGTGCGGTGCTCATCGACTGGTCGGTACCCCTTTCCATCCTGCTCGCCATCCCGGTGATGCTGGTGATCGGCATCGTCATGGAGCGCGGCCTCATCAAGCACTTCTACAAGCGCCCGCATGCCGAGCAGATTCTCGTGACCTTCGGCCTCGCCATCGTGCTGCAGGAGATCGTCAAGGCGATCTTCGGACCCAACCCGATCAGCCAGGCCATGCCATCTGCGCTGCGTGGCGCCGCCGATGTCGGCGCCTTGATCGGCCTCGCGCCCGGCGCGGTCACCTATCCGGTGTGGCGGCTGGTCTATTTCCTGTTCTCGGCCGGCGTCATTGGAGCGGTGTTCGCCTTCCTGCGCTTCACCACCTTCGGGATGGTGGTGCGGGCCGGCATGGCCGACCGCGAGACGGTCGGCCTGCTCGGCATCAACATCGACCGCCGCTTCACCATCATGTTCGGCCTGGCTGCCGTCGTCGCCGGCGTCGCGGGCGCCATGTACACCCCGTTATTGCCGCCCAACTATCACCAGGGCATGGATTTCCTGGTGCTGAGCTTCGTCGTGGTCGTCGTCGGCGGCATGGGCTCGCTGCCCGGCGCCGTCGCCGCAGGGTTCCTCCTCGGCATCCTCCAGAGCTTTGCCTCGATGAACGAGATCAAGTCGCTCCTCCCCGGCATCGACCAGATCATCATCTACCTCACGGCAGTGGTGATCCTGCTGGTCCGCCCGCGCGGCCTGCTCGGCCGGCGCGGCGTGATGGAGGGCTGACCCGTGGCACTGTTCCAGCTCTCCCGCCGCGATGCGATCATCTTCGCCGTCTTTGCGCTGGTGGTCGTCACCATGCCGCTCTGGACCGCGCCGATCGGCGCCAACTATCCAGGTCTGCTGCAGAAATTCGCCATCTACGCGATCTTCGCCATCGGCTTCAACATCCTGTTCGGGCTGACCGGCTATCTCAGCTTCGGCCATGCTGCGTTCCTCGGCGTCGGCTCCTACAGCGCGGTCTGGTCGTTCAAGCTGCTGACCATGGACGTGCTGCCGGCCATCGCATTCGCGATCATCATCTCGGGCCTGTTCGCCCTCGCCATCGGCTACCTGAGCCTCAAGCGGTCGGGCATCTACTTCTCCATCCTGACGCTGGCCTTCGCGCAAATGAGCTACAACCTCGCCTACTCGGTGCTGACCCCGATCACCAACGGCGAGACCTCGCTGCAGCTGACCCTGCAGGACCCGCGCCTCATCGACCTTGCCTTCACCACGCGCGGCGCCGGCCTGCCGACCGCGAGCCTGTTTGGCATGCCGTTCACCGGCCTCGGCGGCTTCTACTTCTGCGCCGCCGTGCTGCTGATCGCCTTTTTCTTTGCCCAGAAGGTGTTTGCTTCGCCGTTCGGCATGATGCTCCGCGGCATCAAGTCCAACCAGACGCGCATGAGCTACACCGGCTTTAACACCCGCCCCTATGCGCTCACCGCCTTCGTCATTTCCGGCATGTATGCCGGCCTCGCCGGTGCACTGCTCGCCGTCACCGACCCGCTGGCCGGAGCCGAGCGCATGCAGTGGGCCGCCTCGGGCGAAGTCGTGCTGATGACCATCCTCGGTGGCGTCGGTACGCTCGTTGGACCGGTGATCGGCGCCTGGCTGATCAAGTACTTCGAGAACATCTTCTCCTCGTTCAACGAGGGTATCCTCGGCCGCTTCTTCGATTTCATCCCCGAGCCCGCGCACGACACCGTCGTCGCCATCGCCAGCAAGTTCGTCGGCGAGGGCTGGCAACTGACCCTCGGCCTGCTCTTCGTCCTCGTCGTGGTGTTCCTGCCCGGCGGGATCATGGAGGGTGTCCGCCGCATCGCGGCAATGTTCCGCCGCCGCGTTACGCCCACCACACCCGGCGCCGTGCGCGCCCAGCCGGCGGAGTAGCATCATGGCCACCGCACAGCGCAA
>JBKJMF010000002.1:0-3802 GCA_046596525.1 Devosia sp.
GATTTGCCGGAGCCGGAATTGCCCTGCACGAGCAGGCGCGTCGCGAGCAGTTCCTCGAGATCGAGCCTTGCCTCGGCGCCACCCTGCGCCACACCCATGTCAATGCCGACCTGCATGGGCCCTTGCTAACAGATTCTCTGCGGGTTGCGACCGGAAGCAGACGGCCCCCTCCCGTCCTCCCCCATGAAGGGGGAGGTGCTTCATCGAGTTCCTGGCACCATCAAGCCACAGCCGCCTTCCTCCACCTCCCCCTGCAGGGGGGAGGCGGGGAGGGGGCCGTCTCCATCAGTACGCCCCCACTTGACACGTGACCATTTGGTCACCTATTGTCCTCAACGTGGATGCCGTCTTCAAAGCCTTGGCCGACCCGACCCGGCGACAACTTCTCGATAGTCTTCGGGACAAGGCCGGACAGACCCTTACCGAGCTCGAACAGGGGCTCGGGATGACCCGGTTCGGGGTGATGAAACACCTCAAGGTGCTCGAAGAGGCGAAGCTGGTGACGAGCCGCAAGGAGGGGCGGTTCAAGTACCACTATCTGAACGCCTCCCCGATCCAGGAAGTCGCCGATCGCTGGATCGCGCCCTACCAAAAGCCGTTCGCGCGCTTCGCACTCGATTTGAAGAACAGCTTGGAGAGTTCAGTACCAATGGCCGACAAACCAAACTTCGTACTCGAGACCTACATCCGGACGACACCGGAAGCGCTTTGGGACGCTCTCACCAAGCCTGAACAGACCGCGCTCTACTACTACGGCACGCGCATCGATACCGACCTCAAACGCGGCGGGGCTTTCCGCTACCTGGTTGGCGACGGCCAGGTGATGCTCGACGGGGAAGTGATCGAGATCGAGCCGCTCAGGAAGATCGTTTCGACCTTCATTCCGAGCTGGGCCGAGAACTCCCAGCCGACCGTCGTCACCTTTGCGATCGAGCCGATGGGCGAGGTCGTCAAATTCACCATCACCCACCACGACTACGAGAAGGCAAATGCCGGGATCGACACCGGCTGGCCGGTGGTCGTGGCGGGCCTCAAGACGCTGCTCGAGACAGGCAAACCGCTGAACCTGCCGACCAGCATGTGAACATAAGCAGCGGCAAAACAGGGAACATCATCATGACGAAGTACATCCTGGGCTTTCACGGATCGCCCGCTTCTTCACCAGCAGACCTCGAAGACTCGATGGCCAAGTGGGTCGCCTGGTACCAGGGGATGGGCGGCGCAGTCGCCGACATGGGCAACCCGGCTGGGCCGAGCAAGACCATCGGCGCCGACGGGCGAGTTACCAGCACCAACGGCAACGCCCTGACCGGCTACTCAATCCTCGAAGCCAAGAGCCTCGACGATGCCATCTCGCTGGCGCGCGGCTGCCCGATCTACTCCGCCGGCGGCTCGGTCGAAGTCGCTGAACTGATGCCGATGTAACGCATCCGGCGCCGGTCCCGTGCCGGCGCCACCTCGCTCCGCGCCGCATCTGTCGCTGCTCAGCCACAGGCGTCATTCCCGCGAAGGCGGGAACCCAGTGCGATCCCTAAACCTCCACCAGCGCCGCCGCATCCCACGAGGTTCCCGCCTTCGCGGGAATGACGCTGGAGATGAAACGCCGACATCGCGTCCCCACGCCCCGACGCCCACCGCTTGACTCTCATGGCTAACACATGTAGCTATCATGGCTATGCACGTTAGCGATTGAGGTTCGCCATGTCAGTCACCCCCGGTTTCCCACCCAAGTCCGTCGTCACGCACCTGCGCGTCGAAGGCTTCGTCGCTCTCGCCGCCGCCGTCACCGCCTACTGGTTCCTCGGCGGCAACTGGTGGCTGTTCGCCGTGCTTCTGCTCGCGCCCGACCTGTCGTTCTTCGGCCTCTACGCCGGCCCGACGACCGGCGCGAAGATTTACAATCTCGCCCACACCTACGCCGTGCCCGCCGTTCTCGGCGCCATCGGCTGGTTCGGTGGCATCTTCTGGCTCACCGAGGTGGCGTTGATCTGGGCCGCCCATATCGGCATGGACCGCGCCGTCGGTTATGGGTTCAAGTATCCGGGCCTCGACCATCACACCCATCTCGGCCTCATCGGGCCGGCCAGGAAGGCGCAAAAGCTTGCCGACGCCCACTAAGACCTCCCCCGCGGAGCTCGCCGCCATCGCCCTGACGCTGGTCGAGGCGTCCGGCCCCGAGGCACTGACCATGGGGGCCGTGGCGCAGAGTGCGGGGGTGAAAGCCCCCTCGCTCTACAAGCATTTCGCCGACCGCGCGGCGATCCTGAAGGTCGTCGAGATCGCAATCCTCAGCGAGCTCGAGGCCTACCTGCGCCGCGAAACCCAGGGCGCGACGCCCAAGGCGCGGCTCATCGCCATGGCAACCGCCTATCGCCGGTTCGGCCGCACGACGCCCAACCGCTACAAGGCGATCTACAGCGGCAATGCCTTCAACGACCCCGAAATCCGTGCCGCCTGCCTGTTCTCGGCCCAGCCGCTGTTCGAGGAACTGCAGGCCGCCGGCATCGCCGAAACACGCATCCTGCCGCTGTCGCGCACTCTGGTGGCGTTCCTCCACGGCTTTATCCTGATGGAAATCGGCAATGCCTTCAATCTCGGCGGGAGTATCGAGGAGGCGTTTGAGTCCAGCCTCGAGACGATTTTGCGCGAGATTGCGTAGCAGCCCTCCTGAACTTTCCTTAACCGATCGGTTGACAACCTATATCGGAAGACATATTCAACCTCTAAGTTATCAACTGAAGGGTTTAGCAGTGACGGCGGCCCACTGCGACCAACCGAGGAGAGAGAGCATGGGTTCGAGCGTGCTGTACATGTCGATGTCGGTGGACGGGTTCATCACCGGCCCGAACGTCCGGCCGGACAACGGGCTTGGGGACGAGGGCCAGCATCTGCACGACTGGGCCTTTCCCGGCGCCGAGGGTGGTGATTTCGAGGCGGCGGAGACGCGGCTCAAGGGTGCCAACAAGCAGGTCTGGGACGAGATGATGGCGACCGGCGCCGTGGTCGCTGGGCGCGGTACGTTCGAGGCGGCGGGCGGCTGGAACGGCGACCATCATGACGGCATCGAGATTTACATCCTCAGCCGTCACGCCGCACCCGACTGGGTGAGGAAATGGCCGAACGTGCACTATGTCGACGACCTCGGCGTCGCCATGCGCGAGGCGAAGGCGGCGGCGGGCGAGCGCAACGTGATGATGCATGGCGGCAGCACGCTGGTGCCGATGGCAATCAAGGCTGGGCTGCTCGACGAGATCGTCATCCACCAGGTGCCGTTCCTGCTCGGCGAGGGTACGCGACTGTTCGACGGGCTGGGCTTCGGGCTGCGTAACCTCGAGCGGATCAGCGTCCGCCAGGGTGATGGAGTCACGCACCTGCACTACCGGGTGCGGAAGTAGCGCCCTACTCCGCCGCCTTCAGGTCGAGGAACCCGCCCGACTGCCGCGCCCAGAGCGTCGCGTAGTGCCCGCCGGTCGCCAGCAGTTCGGCGTGCGTCCCCTGCTCGACGATCCGCCCCTGCTCGAGGACGATCAGCCGGTCCATCTCGGCGATGGTGGAGAGCCGGTGCGCGATGGCGAGCACGGTTTTGCCCTGCATCAGCGTCTTCAGCTGGCTCTGGATCGCCGCCTCGACCTCGCTGTCCAGCGCTGAAGTCGCCTCGTCCAGCACCAGGATCGGGGCGTTCTTCAGCAGCACGCGGGCGATGGCGACGCGCTGCCGCTGCCCGCCGCTCAGCTTCACGCCGCGCTCGCCGACGAAGGCGTCGTAGGCGGTGCGGCCCTTCTGATCGATCAGCTGCTCAATG
>JBKJMF010000123.1:0-3231 GCA_046596525.1 Devosia sp.
GTGGCCACACGCTCTGGCGTTCATGCTAACCTCCGCCGGAACAGCGGAGCCCTCCCCATTCCCGACTCCATCCACATCGGCGGCGCCGTCCATCTCCCGCTGTCCGAGCTCGAGATCGACTACATCCGCAGCCCCGGCCCCGGCGGCCAGAACGTCAACAAGGTGTCGAGCGCCGCCCAGCTGCGCTTCGACCTGATGGGCTCCCCGTCCCTGCCCGAGCCGCTGAAGCACCGCGCCGCCGCTCTTGCCGGCAGCCGCCTCACCACCGAAGGCGTCATCGTCATCACCGCCAACCGCCTGCGCAGCCAGCCGCAGAACCGCGAAGACGCCATCGGCCGCCTCGTCGCCATCCTCCGCGAAGCTCTCGTCCCACCCAAGCCCCGTCGGGCGACCCGCCCCACCTTCGGCTCGAAGCAACGGCGCCTCGAAGGCAAGACCCAGCGCAGTGCGGTGAAGAAGCTGCGGAGTTCAAGGAGCTTCGACTGAGGCCCGCAGCCGGTTCAGGCTGAAAGGCTGGCTCGCGCCGCCGCACCGACTTCCGACTCGGCAATGGGCAGCATCGTCAGGCCATCGTCCGGACGTTGCGCAAAGTCCGCCGCGACATGCGCCTTGAAGTCATCGATGTCCTGCTGGAACTCCTTGGCCGACGACTTCAGCCCGGCGTCCGACATCATGCGCCCCACCAGCGGCCCGCTCGATTTGCTGTAGATCTGCGTCAGCCGCGTCCCCGTCGCGGTCTCCTCGAGCCGCAGCTCCGTCAGCCCCGTCACTCCCTTGATCGGCACCGGCGAAATGTACTCCACCACCATCTGCTCGAACGGCTGCCACTCCAGCACCGTCAGCGGAATGATCGCGTCGCCGTGGTAGCACTGGAACACGCTGCCCACCGCCACCCGGCCGCCGCTCTTGCCAGTCAGGTCGAGATGCGTCGCCGCCAGCAGCACCATGTAGTGCTCGGGCTGCACCAGATAATCCCACACCCGCTCACGCGGCATGGCGATCTCGGCGCTCACCCGCAGGAGCTCCCGATCCGGCGCAATTGTCACCCCGGTCACCCGTCGCTTCGCCTCCCAGACCGGGTGCATGTCCTCCACCCACAGCGCAACCGTGCCGAAATTCTCATAGCTCTCCTGATGCGCCACCAGCCCCTCGGTCCCCAGCCCGAGCTTCCTCAGCGCCGCATCGGTAAACAGCGTATAGGCCCGGAACCCGGTCGCCTCGGTCACATGGTTCTTCAGCAGCCGATGGATCAGGATCACCTCCGAGCCCACCAGCTCGTCATGCGCATCGAGCTTCTGCACCCCGAACTCGCCGTGGTGGACGAAGAACTTCAGGTCCAGCGACCCGATGTTCCGGCACGCGTTACACGGGCACGTGGTGTTGTGCACCATCCGCTCGATCGCCCGGCGGAAATCCACATAGGTGTCCTCGATCGTCTCGGCGAACGTCTGTCCGGTGAGGAAGTTGTCGCTGAGCCCATAACTGATCACCGCATCCCCGGCGAGCCGCGAGATCACCAGCGGCGGCCGCGTATCATGGATCAGCAAATTCAGCAGCGCCGTCAGAGTCTGCTGCGCATGCTCCAACTCCGACGCCCCCAGGTACTGGGTGTAGCCGGTAATATCGGCAATCAGAAAATACCCAAGCCGGGTGGACACGAAACCCTCCCCCGCCGCGGGAGTAGTCTGTCACGGAATGGGGTGGGGGTGGTAGAGGGGGCTGCTGCGTGATCCTGGGTGCATGCCCGGGTCATGCTGCGAGAATCACGAAAGCTCAAGGCACTTGATTCTGTTTGCATGCCCGGCCCACTCTGCCGTCGATGATCCGTCTCACAATTCGCTCGCTGCTGATGGTAATGCTCGCCGCGCATTTTGTGGCCGGGCTGAGCTACTTTGCCGTCGCCACCAACACAATGGCGATGGAGATGGCGAGACCTGCGGCGATCGAGCCGATCGCAATGGACTGCGATCCCCCGACGTCCGAGAGACCGTGCGACGCGGGCCTGATCCACTGCCCAACCGGGTGCCTCGCCCCGAGCGCTTCATTGCCGGCAAGCGACATGCTGGTGTTGCGTGTCCCAGATGCGAGCGCCCGCCTTGCCGCCGTGTCGCGGTTGGCGGCCGGCCTCACCCGGCCGCCTGGTTTGCCTCCGCCGCGAACCATCAGCATCGGCTGAGCCTTTCGCGTCGGGGCTTCCCCGCGCGGGCACTGCATTTCCCCTAACTGATCAGAGGCCGTCCCAACGCGGGCGGTGAACACCTATGAAACCGTCTTCAAACGCCCGGCGGCGCGGCCGCCGAAACCCTGTGGCCATTGCGTTGGCTGCGCTGCTTGCCATTGCTGGCCTCGCAGCGGTCGGCTCTCCCGCTTTTGCCCATTCGCTCAAGGAGTTGGAGCAGGAGCTTTCCGGCCGCGACAAGTATTTCCAGCCCGTGGACCAGCCGGCCCCGGACTTCGCGCTCGTCGATGCCGCCGGCAAGGCCGTCACCCTCGCCGATTTCCGCGACAAGGTCGTCGTGCTCAACTTCATCTACGCCAATTGCAGCGACGTCTGCCCACTGCACTCTCAGCTGATCGTCCAGCTGCAGTCGATGGTCAATATCTCGCCGATGAAGGATCAGGTCGCCTTCATCAGCATCACCACCGACCCCGCGCATGACCGTGGGACCGTCCTGACCGAATACGGCGAGGCACAAGGGCTTGATCCTTTCAACTGGACTTTCCTCACCTCAGCTGCCGACCAGCCGGAGGACACGACCCGCAAGGTTGCAAAGGCCTATGGTCTCGAGTTCACCGAGGTGGACGGCGTGCAGATGCACGGTCTGGTCACTCACGCGATCGATCGCGAGGGAAAGCTGAGGGGACGCTTCCACGGGCTCGGCTTCGAGCCGGTCAGCCTCGTCACCTTCGTCAACGCGCTGGTGAACGACGTACACAAGCCTGCCGAGGGCGCAGAAGCCGTCCCAGCCAGCCCCTGATCATGGGTTACCAACCTGTTCGGAGGCGAGCAATGAGAGCGCCATCCTTCACCTTGATCATCGCAATCGCCGCAGCCGCCGATCCGATCGCCGCCGAGCAGGTGCCTCTGTCCGAAGTTTCCCACATCCACGGCGTCGGGTTCGATCCGGCCGCGCCAGGTGCAGTCCTTCTAGCTACCCACTATGGCCTCTATCGCGCGTACGCGGACGGCATGGCGGAGACGGCCTCGCTCAACGCCGACGATTACATGGG
>JBKJMF010000290.1:0-3090 GCA_046596525.1 Devosia sp.
CGGGTCCGACTGCCAGCGGCAAGTCGGCGCTGGCGCTCACTGTCGCGCGCGAACAGGGCGGAGTGATCGTCAACACCGACGCGCTGCAGGTCTATGACGTGCTGCAGTTGCTGACCGCCCGGCCACCCGAGATCGAGATGGCCGGCGTGCCGCATCGGCTCTACGGAACGGTGCATCCATCCGCCCGCTTTTCGACCGGTGAATGGGCGCGGGCAGCCTCAGCCGTGATCGCGGCGGAGGCAGGTCGGCCGTTGATCTTCGTTGGCGGTACGGGGCTCTATTTCGACGTGCTGACGACCGGCTTCGCCGACGTTCCGGAGGTTCCCGTCGAGGCGGTGACCGCAGCCGAGGCAGAGGTGGCGGGGCTTGACCGCGAGGCGCGAGGGCACCTCATCGCGGCGCGTGACCCACTCATCGCCGCGCGGTTGAAAGCGCCCGACCCGCAGCGGGTGATCCGCGCGCTCGCGGTGCTCAGCGCCACCGGCCGGTCGCTCGCGAGTTACCAGGACGAGGCACAGAAGGGACTGCTCGACGGCTTCGCGCTCGAGCGGATGGTGCTCAATCCAGACCGCGAAGTGCTGCGCCAGCGCATCGCCCGCCGCTTCGAGGCGATGTTCGCGAGCGGTGCGGTCGAGGAGGTAGAGGCGCTGTCGGCGCTCCAGCTCGACCCGACGCTGCCGGCGATGAAGGCGATCGGTGTGCCGGAGATCACCGCAATGCTGGCCGGAGAGATCGACGAGAAAGAAGCGATCGAGCGGGCAGTCATCGCCACGCGGCAATATGCCAAGCGCCAGCGTACCTGGTTCCGTAACCGCATGGCCGACTGGAACTGGATCGCGCCCTAGGTGACGTCGATCCGCGTCGCGCCGGTGGTGCGCTCGAGGTCGGCTGCCGTGATCTCGAATACCGAGCGCGGATCGCCGGCGGCTGCCCAGACGGTGCCATAGTCGTGCAGCGCATCGTCAAGGTAGGTGACCAGCGGGGCAGGGTGGCCGTATGGCGAAACGCCGCCGATCGAGAAGCCGGTGTGCAGTTTCACGAAGTCGGCGTCCGGGCGCTCCAGCACCTCGCCGATGAGCTGGCCGGCGCGCTTCTCATGCACCCGGTTGCTGCCGGAGACCAGCAGCAGGTAGGGCTTGCCGCTGTCCTTGCCCTTGAACAGCAGCGACTTGACGATCCGGCCGACTTCTACACCAAGGGCATCGGCCGCCATCTGCGCGGTGGTCGCCAACTGCTCGAGGACGATCACCTTGGCGGGCAAGGCGTGACTGGCAAGGGCATCGGCGACGCGCTGTTCTGCAGGCTTGAGCTGGGTCACGGGTGGAGTCCTACGCAGGTACGACGATGTTCTTCATCAGGCCCAGCCGCCCGCGCATTGCGAAGCGGCTGACCAGCAATATCGCCACGAAGGCGAGGCCGACGGCAAGCCCGAGCCAGACGCCCACGCCGCGCAGGTCGAACACGAAACCCAGCACATAGGCGGTCGGCAAGCCGACGAACCAGTAGCCGAAGATCGCCAGCAGCATCGGGGTGCGGGTATCGGAGAGGCCGCGCAGCGAATGTGCGGCTACCACCTGTGCGCCATCGACCAACTGGAAGATGCCGGCGATACCGAGATAGGTGGCGGCAAGCATCAGGGCGCTGGCGTTGGCTGGGTCGGTGCTGTCGAGGAAGATCGTCACCAAGGCATGCGGCACGGCGAGGAACAGCGCAGCCGTCAGCGCCATGAAGCCGGTGCCCATGACGATCGCGGCCCAGCCGGCGAGCCGGACGCCTTCGGTATCGCCACGGCCATAGGCCAGCCCGACGCGCACGGTCGCGGCCATGCCCAGGCCGAGCGGCACCATGAACGCCATCGACGCAAGCTGCAGTGCCACCGCATGGGCAGCAGTCTCGTTGGTGCCCAACCGGCCCATCAGGATGGCCGCGACCGAGAATAGGCCGACTTCAGCGGCGACGGTCAGCCCGATCGGCAGTCCAACCTTGAGGATTTCGCGGAAGCGCGGCCAATCCGGCTTCAGGAAGCGAACGAGAATATGGAAGCGCTTCAGCTTGCGGTGGTTCAACGCATAGGCCAGCAGCGCCAGGAACATGAACAGGTTGACGAAGCCGGTGGCCAGCGCTGCACCGCGCAGCTCAAGGCGCGGGAAGCCGAAATGGCCGAAGATCAGCGTATAGGCGAGGAACCCGTTGATGATCACGCCAATCACGGTGATGACGAGGATCACCCGTGTGGCCGCGAAGGCCGAGAGGAAGGAGCGGACCACCATGATGCCGAGCGCCGGATAGAGCATCCAGAAACCGGCAAGCATGTAGCTCTCGGCCAGCAACGTGACCTCAGGGTCCTGACCGAGCGCCAGATAGACCGGCCGGATGCTGAGGACGATGGGGATCAGCAGCGTGGCGACGAGGATCGCCACCCAGAAGCCCTGGCGGACGACGCGGCGCACGGCCTTCGTGTCGCGCCGGCCTCGCGCTTGTGCCACCAGCGGAGCCACGGCGCCGACAATGCCGATGCCGGTCAGCTGGAACGGAATCAGGAAGGCACCGGCCAGCGTGCCGGCGGCGAGATATTTCGGGCCGAGCCAGCCCATCAGCACCACGTCGGTGGTGAACAGCAGGTTCTGCGCGAGCTGCGCGACGATCAGCGGCCAAGCCAGGGCAAAGCTGGCCCGGAGTTCCGTGACCCAGCCGTTCGAAGACGTGGAGGCATCGGTGCCGGCTACCGGCACCGTCATAGGCTCGTTCATTCGGGTAATCCCAATCGCGGGGGAGCCTTACCCCAGTCGGCGATTTGTCTCAAGTTCGCCCGGAACCTATCCGGGCCCGACGCATTGTCGTGCAGGGCTCGCGTCTCAAACAACCTCCCGGAGGGTATTCATGCGTAAATTTCTATCGATTGCCGTGGTTCTGGCCTCGGCGTTGACGCTAACGGCGTGCTCGACGACCGAGAAGACGGCCAGCACAGGCGCGATTGCCGGTGCGGTGATCGGCGGCGTGACGACGGGGACTGTCGGCGGCGCGCTGCTTGGCGCAACGGTCGGCGGCATCAGCGGTGCTGTGGCTGGTGAACTCATCGGCCGCTACCGC
>JBKJMF010000396.1:0-5608 GCA_046596525.1 Devosia sp.
GACCCCTACCGCGACATCGTGCTGCTCAACGCCGCTGCCGCTTTCATCGTCGCTGGCCGTGCCGACACGCTGAAGCTGGGTGCCGACCTCGCCGCTCGCGAGATCGACTCCGGCCGCGCCAAGGCCACCCTCGACAAACTCATCTCCGTTTCGAACAGTTGATCCATGTCCGACATCCTCTCGCAGATCGAAGTCTACAAACGCGAGGAGATCGCCGCGGCGAAGACCCTCCGGCCATGGAACGAGGTGGTGGCCGAGGCGCACGACGCGCCGCCGGTGCGCCGGTTTCTTTCGGCGCTGAAGAAGAAGCGCGCCGAGAACCAGTTCGCGCTGATCGCTGAGGTGAAGAAGGCGAGCCCGTCCAAGGGTTTGATCCGCCCCGACTTCAACCCGGCCGAGATCGCCCGGGCTTATGAGCTGGGCGGTGCGTCGTGCCTCTCCGTACTCACCGACCGTCCGAGCTTCCAGGGCGCGCCGGGCTATCTGATCGAGGCGCGCAACGCCACCAAACTGCCGGTGCTGCGCAAGGACTTCCTGTTCGAAACCTACCAGGTGGCCGAGAGCCGCGCCTGGGGTGCCGACTGCATCCTGGTGATCCTCGCCGCAGTGACCGACGATACGGCACGCTACCTGCTCGACGCCGCCGAGGAATGGCGGATGGACGCGCTGGTGGAAGTGCACGACCAGATCGAACTGGACCGCGCGCTCGGGCTGAATGCCGAGTTCATCGGCATCAACAACCGGAACCTCCGCACCTTCGAGACGACGCTGAACACCTCGATCACCCTTGCCGGCGGCATCCCGGATGGCGTGCACCTGGTGTCCGAGAGCGGCGTCAACACCCACGCCGACCTGGTGCGCCTCGAACAGGCCGGCATCGGCACGTTCCTCGTCGGCGAGAGCCTGATGCGGCAGGACGACGTCACCGCCGCGACCATCAAGCTGCTGCGCGGCTGATATGGCGCTCACCCACCTCAACCAGCGGGGGGAAGCGCATATCGTCGATATCGGCGACAAAGCGGTGACGCGCCGCCGGGCTGTGGCAACCGCGCGGCTGGAGGCGACGCCCGAGACCGTCGCGCTGATCCTTGGCGGCGAGTTGAAGAAGGGCGACGCGCTGGCGGTTGCCCGCATCGCCGGCATCATGGCGGCCAAGAAGACCTCGGAGTTGATCCCGCTCTGCCATCCCATTCCGCTGTCAAGCGTGAGCGTCGAGATCGTGGGCGATGGCCCTGCCCTGCTGGTCACCGCCATCGCCGAGACCACCGCCCAGACCGGCGTCGAGATGGAAGCGATGACCGCCGCCTCTGTCGCCGCGCTGACGCTCTACGACATGGCTAAGTCGCACGATCGCGGCATGCGCATCACTTTGGTGCAGCTCGAAGAGAAATCCGGCGGCAAATCGGGTGATTTCCACCGATGATGCCGGTCGACGAGGCCATCGAGCGCATCTTCCGCAAGCTCCCCGCGCTGGGCAGCGAAAGTGTGCCGCTCAGCCGCGCGCATCGACGTGTGCTCACCCAGCCTCTGGTGGCCCGGCACAGCCAGCCACCGTTCGACGCCAGCGCCATGGACGGCTATGCCGTGCGCGCCGCGGAAGTGCAGCCGGGCCGCCCGCTGAAGCTCGCGGGCACCGCGCAGGCCGGCGCGCGCTTTGTCGGCATGATGGAGCACGGCCAATGCGTCCGCATCTTCACCGGCGCCCCGCTGCCGATCGGGGCAGACGCGGTGATTATGCAGGAAGAGGCGACAGCCAAGGGTAACCAGATCAGCTTCGAGAAGACCCCGCCGGTTGGCCAGAGCATTCGCAAGCAGGGTTTCGATTTCAAGCGCGGCGCTGAGCTGCTGCCATCAGGCGTGGCACTGACACCCGCGATGCTGAACCTCGCGGCCTCGGCCAACCAGCCGAACCTGACGGTGACGCGCCGGCCGAAGATCGCGGTGCTCGCCACCGGCGACGAGTTGGTGGCGCCGGGTGGCGTGCTGGGACCGGACCAGATCATCGCTTCCAATTCCTATGGGCTGATCCCGCTGCTCGCGCCCTGGGCCGAACAGGTGATCGATCTCGGCATCGTCGCCGATGACAAGCCCAAGCTCGAGGCGGCGCTGCTAGGCGCCTTCGACCAGGGCGTCGATATGTTGGTGACCACCGGCGGTGCCAGTGTCGGCGAGCGAGACTATGTGCAGGAGGTGCTGCGCGACCTAGGCGTGGACGTCGATTTCTGGAAGCTCCGGATGCGCCCCGGCAAACCGCTGATGTTCGGCACGCGCGGCAAGACGCTGGTGTTCGGGCTACCCGGCAACCCGGTCTCGGCTCTGGTGACCGCGACTGTGATCCTGAAGCCAGCACTGCGGGCCCTGACCGGGCACATCGACCCGTTCTGGCCGCGTATTGGCGTTCCTACGCTACTCGGCCTGCCCCCGAACGGGCCGCGCCGCCATTACATGCGGGCCACCCTGAGCCGCAACGACATCGGGTTCCTTCAGGTCGAGCCGATCTTCGAGACCGACTCGAGCCACTCCACCTCGCTGGCGCTTGCCGATGCGCTGATCGTGGTGCCGGAGGATTCGCCGGGCGTGCCACCCGGCGAGATCGTCGACGTCATTCCGCTCAGCTGGGGCTGAAGCTCAGTCGGTGGTGATTTCCCAGGCGTCGTCTGGATTGAAGCTCTGGATGGCCTTCGCCAGTGCGTCGGTGTCCACCCCCAGATCTGCCTCGTAGACGATCCCGTCCTTGCTGACGATGAACGTCTTCACGCCTGTTTCGGCATAAGTCACCGGCCAGGCGACAAGGGCAAAGCCGGCGATCATGTTGTCGTTGATGACATAGTCGTACTTCCCGCCGACGACCTTGTCGCCCTGCCCGGTGAGAATGCGGAAGCGGTAGCCGTAGTAGCCTTGGTCGTTCCTGGCCTTCTCCAGTTGCGCCTTTGCCTCGTCCAGCCGTCCCTCATCCGGGATCGCGCCCGCTGGGCTATCGCTGTCGCCTTGGTCGGCCGGCCAGTAGAGGCCGTCGGTCAGGCCCTCGGTGCTGATCAGCTTCTGCGCGTATTCCAGCACGCCGTCAGCGTCATGATCAGCGGAGAAATAGTCCTCCTGCGCCTCGACATAGGCGCGGGCGGTCGCCAGGGCCTCGATCTCGTTCTCGCCGACGCGGCGGTTCACGATCTCCTCGATGCCGGCCACGGTATCGAAGGCCCATTTGCCATCGTCGCCTTTGACGATAGGGAACGGTACTGGCCAGAGCTGCTTCCCGAGTTCGATGAACTGCTGGTCACCTTTGTCTTCGACCACCACCTGCTTGGCCGCTCCTTCGCGCATCTGCGCGAAGGTATCCTCGACGCCCTCGGACGCCTTGAGTTTTGCGGCATCGAGGCCGAGCAACCTCGCCAGGCCGTCGAAATCGTTGGCCGCCAGGGCCGCCTTGAAGGCATCCACCGCTTGTCCTGCTTGGTCGAAGATCGGCGGATCATCTTGGGCGACGAAATCGGTGAGCGTCGATTGCTGCTGGGCATTTGCCCCGCCGATGGCCGCAGCCAGCAGAAAGCCGGCCGTGGTCAGTGCGGTGGAAAGCTTGGTCCAATGAAGAGTGCGCATTTTGCTGTGATCCTGGTTCAAGGGGTTACCGATGCCGTCCGCCACCACCGCCGCGGTGACCGCCACCACCACCGCCACTGCGGCCTCCGCCGCCGCGGCTCACCGACTTGTGCGAGCTTCCGCTGCCGCCCATCGACTTGTGCCCGCGGCTCGACTGCACCTTGGCATGCTTGCCGCTCTTCACTTCGCCCAATGCCGACGGCTTCTTGGAGCGGCCGTCGGAGCGCGCCGCCGCTTTTGGCTTCGCGGCTTTGTGCTTGGTCGCCGTTGCGGTCTTCGCATTGGGCTTGGCAGCACCCGCGCGGGCAACGTCACCGCCCGGCTTACGATCCCCTGCCGTAGCAGCGGGCCGCTTCTTGCCGGCGTCAGCGGCGATATTGGCCTTGTGGTGGTCGGTTCTGACGTCCTTGGCCTTCGCGGCCGTGCGAACCTTAGTCTGGTCGCCGCGCTTGATGTCCGCCGCCTTGGCGCGGACGCTGTTCCGGTCGTTATTCTTGATGCTGTTGCGGATTTCGTTGTGGTTACCGCCGGTGAACTGGTCGCGGTCGAAGTTGACCTTGCTGCGGTCGACACTCTTCCAGTCGACGTCGCCGATCCGGACCTTGCCGTTGATGTTGTTGAAGCAATCGCGGCAGTTGATGTCGATGTCGTCGCCGATGTCGCCGCCCCAGACGCCCCAGTTGTCCCAATCCATCGCCGCGCCCCACACGGCGCCGGTGACGAAGCCGGCGAAATACGGCGCTACCGGATCGTAATAGTAGGGGTATGGGTCGGGGTAATAGCTGACTGAGACCATGTCGTAGTCGGGCTCGTACAGCATCTCGGGCGGGTATTGTGGGATGTAGACGACGTCGGGGCTGGCCGACTGGATCACGACATTGTCGCCCTCGTGAGTGACCGTCATCTTGTCGTCGGACTTGATGACATTCTGCGCCACCGCCTCGTCGCGCAACTGCTGGATAGCGAGCAGCACATCCTTCTGCTGGTAGGCCAGCGCGGTGCCGAGATCCTGCGTCCACTCGAGATCGTCGCTCATCATCTTGACGAGGTCGGGGTAGTTGAGCAGCGAGATGACGCTGCCGTCCCAGCTGTCCTTGGGCTGCTCGTCCGGGTTGCTCTTGACCTCTTCGAGGTATCGCTCGGCTTCGACGATCTGGAGTGGATAAAGCGACGCCGACGAAATCAGCGCCACTAGGTCATCGGGATAGAGCGCGATGCGCGCCACGAGGACCTCGAGTTCGTCCTCCGTCAGGGCGCTCGGGGCGGCTTCGTCAGGAGTGGCGGCTTCTGTAGTGGCGGCCGCCACATCCTGGGCCCATACCGGCACCGACGCGAAATCCAGCGACGTGATCGGCAGGGCGAAGGCGGCGGCTGCACAAAGGAAAGTGCGTAGGGGGAGCATGTCGTGTCCTCACAGGTCGCTGATCAGGGCGACATCGGCGCGCGATTCGATCGCTGCGCAGACGGTGAGGACTGTTCCGAGTCTTAGGCGGCCGGCTCCAAGCCCAGCTTAACGCCGGCTGGAGGTTTTGCCGCTCATTGGTCTCTTGTTTTCATGAAAGACGCGCCGGTGAGACGCGTCTCTGACAGTGATCAGCGGCCGATAGCGCGGAACTGCTCGGGTTTGATACCGAGGGTGCGGAGATCGTGGGCGCTGGGAGCGCGGTGTTCGTGGGTGGCGGCTGCCGCTGCATTGGCGGCGCCGAACATGCTGAACAGGTCGCGGAGGAAACTGGGCTTGCGGGTCATCGGCAGTGCCTTTCGTTACTCCCTAGGTGGTGAGGCTTACCCGCCTTCAGCAGTGGCAGCGAAGGCAGACAAGCCATGCGCAACCTGCAGGCATTAGTCGCCGTCGGACGCCACCTCGGCCAGCACCTGGCCCTTGCCGCGGGCCCTGAGGATCTGCGGCACGATCAGCGCCAGAGCCGCCAGCGTTAGCAGCGTGGCGGAGATGGGCGAGGTGAACAGCACCATGACGTCGCCCTGCGAGATGGCGAGAGCCCGGCGCAGC
>JBKJMF010000463.1:0-3275 GCA_046596525.1 Devosia sp.
GGGCGGTGATCATGATGCGGTGCGCCTGGTCCTCGGTGATGCGGAACTCGGCCTTCAGCACGCGGACCACGAACTCGCGGGGGGTGAAGTCGTCATTGACGAGCATCACCTTGTGCAATGGTGGGCGGGCCACCTTCGGCGCGGTTCTGGCGCGCGGCTTGGTATCGGTGTCGTTGCTCATGATGCCGCCAACATAGCGCAGGTTTACGGGACCCGCATCCCCGGGGTCGAATGTGGGTTGGACGACGCCGATCAGCAATGGCATGAATGGCCAGTTTCATCACCAGGGTCTGTTGCATGCGCTTTATTGGGTCGGTTCTCGCTGTCGCGGGTCTTGTGCTTGGCGGAGCGGCGGTTGCTGTCGGCGAGGGCCTGCCGCAGGTGGTGCAGTACCGGCTCGACAATGGGCTCGAGGTGCTGCTGGCGCCCGACCACAAGGTGCCCAAGGTCGGCCTGGCGCTGATCTATCGCGTCGGTGGCATGAACGAGCCGACAGGGCGGTCGGGGTTCGCGCACCTGTTCGAGCATCTGATGTTCAGCGGCACGGCGAAATACCCGAGGATCGACGAGACCTACTCGGCGCTCGGCATCCAGAACAACGCCTTCACCGAGGAAGACCGGACGATCTATGTCGAGGACGCATTGGCCTCGACGCTGCCGGTGCTGCTGTCGGTCGAGGCGGATCGGATGGCCAATCTCGGCGGCGAGGTGGACCAGCGCGAGCTCGACCTGCAGCGCGACGTGGTGAAGAACGAGATGCGGCAGAACGTGCTCGACAGCGCCGGTGCGCCGGGTGTCGAGGCGTTGCGGGCGGCGCTGTTCCCGGCACCGCACCCCTATGCCGAGGCGGTGATCGGATCGATCGCGGATATCGAGGCGGCCAAACTGGAGGACGTGAAGGCGTTCTTCGATGCCTACTATGTGCCCAACAATGCGGTGCTGTCGCTGGCTGGAGACTTCGATGTCGAGGCGGTTAAGGCGATGATTGCCGATACGTTCGGGCGGGTACCGCGCGGGGCTGATGTGGCCGTGCCGACAGCGGTCACGCCGAAGCCGGTCGCTTTGCGGCTCGATTTCACGGATCGGCTGCCGGCCCCCGTGGTGGTGCTGGCTGCGGCGGGGCCGCCGGTCGACAGTACAGCCAGCGTGGCGCTGACGGTGGCGAGCGACCTGCTCGGCAATTACGAATATGGCGTGTTGCGCCGTGAACTGGTGAATACCGGCCTCGCGATCAATGCCAGCGCCGGCTGGGATCCGGGGCGGCTTGGCGGCCGGTTCCTGATTTCGGCGACGGCGGCTCCGGGAGTGACGGCGGAGGCGCTGGAGGCGGCGTTGCGCAAGTCGGTGGCGGCGTTCGTTGCGTCGGCGCTCGATGCAGGGGACGTGGAACGGACACGGCGGACGTTGCGGCTGGCGCGGCAATTGAGCGCCGAGGCGATGCTGGATCGGGCCCGATCGCTGGCGACGCGGTTCGATCTCTATGGCGAGAGCTCGCCGGGGCTGGGGGACGATCCGAAGCTGTTGGCACTGATGGTCGCGGATGTGGAGGCGGCGGCGCGCGGGTTGCTGGCGCCAGGGGCCCTGAGCGTGCTGACGGTTCGGCCGGGCGCGCGGAGCGACTATCCGGCGGTGCTGAAGGCGAGTTCGGGGACGGCAGAGCCGATCGTCGCGGCGCCGCGGCCGGTGGTCGATGTGCCGGTGCTGGTGGCGGGCGAGCCGGGGCGGGCGGAGCTGCCGGCGATCGAGACAGGGACGCTGTCGAACGGCATCCGGCTGGTGCACTACCAGTCACCGGGGTCGCCACGGATGTATGTCGCGGCTTCGGTCAGCGGTGGCAGCGGCAGCGACGAGCCGGGCAAGGAGGGGCTGATCGAACTCACGGCGATGATGATGTCGCGCGGCGCGGGCGAGCGTGGTTTCGAGGCGTTCAGCAAGGCCGCCAAGGATATCGGCGCCGACATTTCGGGGCAGGCCGACATGCAGCAGACCGCTGTGGTGCTCGGGGTGCCGCCGGAGGGTTTTGCGGCGGGCGTCGACCTGTTAGCCGACGCGGTACTGCGGCCGAGGTTCGAGCCGGCGGAGTGGAGCGCTTTGCGCGCCGAGGTGCAGCAGGGGCTCGCGTATCGCAAGATGGATCCAGGCAGCCTCGCTTACTACGCGCTGGAAGAACTGGCGTTTCCGATCCCCGAAGGCCGGGCGGCGCTGGAGACAACGCCGGCGATTGTCGAGGCGCTGAGCATCGACGAAGCCAAGGCGATGCACCTGAAGCTGTTCACGCCCAAGACCATGACGATCTACAGCGTCGGCGCGATCGGGCTCGATCCGATCAAGGCGGAGCTGGAGCGGGCGTTCGGCGGCTGGAGCAATGACAGCGCTGGCGTGACACCGGTGCCGCATCCTTCGGCGGTGTTCGCAGAAGGGCTCAAGGTCTATGTGACGCCGAGCGTCGGCGACAGCCAGGCGATCCTCTATCTGGCGCGGCCGACGCCGGCGTTTAACGATCCGGGAATGATCGAGGCCATTGCGGTGGCGCGGCTGCTGGGTGGCGATTTCACCAGCCGGCTCAATCAGGTGCTGCGCGAGACCCATGGATACTCGTATGGGGTCGGTGCATCGGTGGCATCGAACATCCCGACCGGCGGCATGCTGGTGGTTTCGTCGGCGGTGCAGGCGGACAAGGTGGGGCCGGCGCTCGCCGATATTATCGCCGGCTTCGGCGGCCTCGCAACGACGCCGGTGGCGGACGCGGAGCTGGCGCGCACGGTGATGGCGACGGCATCGGCAACTGCCGGCTCCGTCAAGACATCGGGCGGGCTGTTCGGGCTGGTGATGAGTGCGGCCGGGATGGGGCTGACCGCAGAGGAGCTGAACGGCAAGCTCGACGAGATCGTGGCGCTGACGCTGCCTGCGGTACAGGCATCGGCGGAGTCGCTGGCGTCGCTCGACCGCGCGGTGGTGGTGATCGCGGGCGATCCGGACTCGATTCTACCGCAACTGGCGGCGATCGGCATCACGGATGTCACGGTGGTGCCGCCGGCCGAATGAGGTGGCCGCAGGTCAGCTGAAACAGCATCACTGTTCCACGAACAAGGGCGGGCTCAGAGAGCCCGCTTTCCGGGGAACTAATGCACTTGTTCCTGCAAATGATATGCACTTGCAGTGCTCTGGCGTTCTGCTAGCATCGCTATTGCAAACCATTCGCAATTGGAGGCTGGCTTGGCGTCGGAAGCATCCCTGCGGCGCAGAGATTTGTTGTGGGCGAGCCTTGCCGCGGC
>JBKJMF010000564.1:0-8273 GCA_046596525.1 Devosia sp.
GCCAAGGGCCACAAGATTTCGATCATCGACAACGACACCGACATGATCCGGGCGGCCGGGCAGTTCGGCATGAAGGTCTATTACGGCGACGGCACGCGGCTCGACATCCTGCACGCCGCCGGGGCCAACAGTTCGGATGCGATCCTCGTCTGCGTCGACGACAAGGCAGCGGCGGTGCGGATCGTCGAACTTATCAAGGCGGAGTTTCCGCTGGCGAAGTTGTTCGCGCGCGCCTTCGACCGCGGGCATGCGATCGAACTGGTGAAGCTCGGGGTCGACTACCAGATCCGCGAGGTGTTCGAATCGGCGCTGGCGTTCGGGGCCGAGACGCTCAAGGTGCTGGGCACCGAGGACGACGAAATCGGCGAGATCATCGAGGGGGTGCGGGAACGGGACCGGCAGCGCTTTGCGGCGCAGATCGTCGGCGGCATCGCGGCAGGACGCGACCTGCTGCTGTCGAACGCCGAGGACCAGGCGCGGGAAAGCGGCACCGTCGCCGGGCCGTCGGAGCCGATTCTGGCGCCGGAGGACAGTGCGGCAAAGGTCTGAAGCTGGGCAGGTCACCAGCCGCCTGGCGCAAAATTCTACCGGATGGCTGGGATTTTATGGGACTTCCTTCTCTGTCGATTCAGTGCAACAGTCGGCGACTAGAGGGGAATACACATCGCCATGATCCTGGATTGCGACAATGCCGCAAAAGCCAATTGTATTGGATGCCCCTCAGCCGCAGCCGCGTGCGCTCACCGTCGAGGCACTGCAGTCTGAGATCCTCGAAAACCTCACCTATTCGATAGGCAAGGACGCGATCGTTGCGCGACCGCACGACTGGTTGAGGGCGACGATCCTCACCGTCCGCGATCGGGTTATCGATCAGTGGATGGCGTCGAGCCGCGAAACGTGGCGGACGTCGCACAAGCGCGTCTACTATCTCAGTCTCGAATTTCTCATCGGCCGCCTGATGCGCGACGCGATGAGCAATATCGGCGTGATGGAGCCGGTGCGCGCCGCGCTCAAGAACTTCAACGTCGACCTCGGCGACCTGATCAACCTCGAGCCCGATGCGGCGCTGGGCAATGGCGGCCTCGGCCGCCTCGCCGCCTGCTTCATGGAGTCGATGGCGACGGTCAACATCCCCGCCTATGGCTACGGCATTCGCTATGTGCACGGGTTGTTCCGGCAGGAAATGAGCGAAGGCTGGCAGGTCGAACTGCCGGAAGACTGGCTCGCCCACGGCAACCCCTGGGAATTCGAGCGGCGCGAGAGCGCCTATGAGATCGGTTTCGGCGGTCACGTCGAGCCGGTGCAGGAGCCGGATGGCTCGACCCGCCTCGAATGGCGCCCAGCCGAGCACCTGCTGGCGGTGGCGTTCGACACGCCGATCGTCGGCTGGCGCGGCAAGCGGGTGAATACGCTGCGGCTGTGGTCGGCGCAGCCGATCGACCCGATCCTGCTCGACAAGTTCAACGCCGGCGACCACATCGGCGCGCTGGAGGAAAGCGCGCGGGCAGCGGCAGTTACGCGCATTCTCTATCCTGCCGATTCAACCCCGTCGGGGCAGGAGCTGCGGTTGCGGCAGGAGTTCTTCTTCTCCTCGGCCTCGCTGCAGGACATCGTGCGCCGTCACATGCAGGCCTATGGCGACCTCGGTACGCTCTCCGACAAGGTGGCGATCCAGCTCAACGACACGCATCCGGCGATCTCGATTGCCGAGCTGATGCGCATCCTGATCGATGTCCACGGCATGACCTGGGCGCCGGCCTGGAAGCTCACCAAGGCGACGTTCGGCTACACGAACCATACGCTGCTGCCCGAAGCGCTGGAAACCTGGCCGGTGGCGCTGCTCGAGCGGATGCTGCCGCGGCAGATGCAGATAATCTACGCGATCAATGCCGAAGTGCTCGGCGAAGCCCGCAAGATGGGCGGCTTCACCGATGCGCAGGTGGCCAACCTGTCGCTGATCGACGAGCATGGCAGCCGCCGGGTTCGCATGGGGCAGTTGGCGTTTGTCGGCTCGCACTCGATCAACGGCGTCTCGGCGCTGCACTCGGAACTGCTGAAGAAGACGCTGTTCTCCGATCTCGACCGGCTTTACCCGGGCCGGATCAACAACAAGACCAACGGCGTGACGCCGCGGCGCTGGCTGATGCAGTGCAACCCCGCGCTGACCAAGCTGATAGCCGAGCGGATCGGGCCGGAGTTCCAGGACGATTTCTCGCTCTTGGCCAACCTCGACAAGCATGCCGACGATCCGAGCTTCCAGGATCAGTTCAAGGCGGTGAAGCGCGCCAACAAGGTGGCGCTGGCGCAGGTGATCAAGGACCGGCTGGGGATCGTGGTGTCGCCCGACGCCATGTTCGATGTGCAGGTGAAGCGCATCCACGAGTACAAGCGACAGCTGCTCAATATTATCGAGGCGGTGGCGCAGTACTCGATGATCCGCTCGCACCCGGAAAAGGACTGGGTGCCGAGGGTCAAGGTGTTCGCCGGCAAGGCGGCGCCGGGCTACTGGAACGCCAAGCTGATCATCAAGCTGATCAACGACGTGGCGCGGGTGGTGAACAACGACCCGGCGGTGCGCGGCCTGATGAAGGTGGTGTTCCTGCCCAACTACAACGTGAGTCTTGCCGAGCAGATCATCCCGGCGGCCGACCTTTCCGAGCAGATCTCGACGGCCGGCATGGAAGCCTCGGGCACTGGCAACATGAAGTTCATGGCCAATGGTGCGCTCACCATCGGCACGCTCGATGGCGCCAATGTCGAGATGCTGGAGCAGGTCGGGCCGGAGAACATGGTGATCTTCGGGCTCACCGCCGACAAGGTGGCCGAGAAGCGCAGCCGCAGCGAAGTGCCGCGTTCCGCAATCGACGCTTCACCGGCATTGCGCGAGGCGCTGGAGGCGATTTCGTCCGGGGTGTTCTCGCCCGATGACCCGAACCGCTATCGCGACCTGATCGGCGGGCTCTACGACCACGACTGGTTCATGGTGGCCCGCGATTTCGACGCCTACGCGGCGGCGCAGCGGAATATCGATGACCTCTGGATCAAGCCCCGCAAATGGTATTCGATGGCGATCCGGAACACTTCTCACGTCAGCTGGTTCTCCTCTGATCGTACGATTTCACAGTACGCCAGGGACATCTGGGGTGTCCCGGTTGTCGGGGGGTAGTGAGTTTTGACTAAATCCAAGTGGCAGGCGGCGGACAGCGACGTTCGCGCAATCGTCGCGGGCCGTCATTCCGATCCGTTCGGCATTCTCGGCTTGCACGAGGTCGACGGAGCCTGGGTGGCGCGGACCTTCATTCCGCATGCCGAAACGGTGTCAGCCCGAACCATGGACAACCGCATTCTCGGTGAGCTCGAGCCGCGCGGCGACGGGTTCTTTGAGGGCGTGGTTAAGGTCACCAAGTTGCAGCCGGTGAACTATCACGCCCGCAACGACGGCGGCGAATGGGACGTGCTCGATCCCTACAGCTTCGGTCCGGTGCTCGGGCCGATGGACGACTACTATATCGGCGAAGGCTCGCACCTGAGGCTGTTCGACAAGCTCGGCGCGCACGCGATGGAGTTCGAGGGCGTTAACGGCACCCACTTTGCAGTGTGGGCGCCCAATGCCAAGCGGGTCAGCGTGGTCGGGCCGTTCAACGACTGGGACGGGCGGCGGCATCCGATGCGGGTGCGCGTCAATACTGGCGTGTGGGAAGTGTTCGCACCCAATGTCGGGCCGGGCGAGGTCTACAAGTTCGAGATCGTCGGGCCGGATGGGAAGCTGCGGCCGCTGAAGGCCGACCCGTATGCGCGGCAGTCGGAACTGCGGCCGAAAACCGCCTCGATGGTTGCCGACCCCAAGCCGTTCACCTGGACCGACGACAAGTACATGAAAGACCGCGCCAAGATCGACTGGCGGCGCAAGCCCGTGTCGATCTACGAGGTGCACCTCGGCTCCTGGCGTCGCCGTGCGGATGGCTCGTTCATGAGCTATGAGCAACTGGCTGAGCAGCTGATCCCCTACGCGGCGGACTCGGGTTTCACCCATATCGAGCTGATGCCGATCACCGAGCATCCGTTCGATCCGAGCTGGGGCTACCAGCCCACCGGGCTTTATTCCCCCACGGCCCGCCATGGCGACCCGGCGGGTTTTGCGCACTTCGTCGACAAAGCGCACGAAGCCGGGCTCGGCGTCATCCTCGACTGGGTGCCGGCGCATTTCCCGACCGATGAGCATGGCCTCGCCCACTTCGACGGCACGTCGCTGTATGAGCATGCGGACCCGCGGCAGGGCTACCACCCGGACTGGAACACCGCGATCTACAATTTCGGGCGGAAGGAAGTGGTGAGTTTCCTCGTCAACAACGCGCTCTACTGGCTCGAGGCGTTCCACCTCGACGGGCTCCGCGTCGATGCCGTGGCCTCGATGCTGTACCTCGATTACTCGCGCCAGGCGGGGCAGTGGATCCCGAACCAGTTCGGCGGCAACCACAATCTCGAGGCGGTGGAGTTCCTGAAGCGCGTCAACCAGGAGGCTTATCGGCTGCATCCCGGGGTGTTGATGATTGCCGAGGAGTCGACCTCGTGGAGCGGAGTAAGTGCACCGGTCGATGCCGGCGGACTGGGCTTCGGCTTCAAGTGGAACATGGGCTTCATGAACGACACGCTGCGTTACATGAGCCGCAATCCGATCCATCGCCGCTATCACCACAACGACATGACCTTTGCGGCGCTCTACGGTTACGCCGAGAACTTCATCCTGCCCCTGAGCCACGACGAAGTAGTGCATGGCAAGGGCTCGCTGCTCGCCAAGATGGGCGGCGACGACTGGGGCCAGTTCGCGGGGCTTCGTGCCTATTACGGCTTCATGTGGGGCTGGCCGGGCAAGAAGCTGCTGTTCATGGGCCAGGAATACGCGCAGCGCGAGGAATGGAACGAGGCCAAGGGGCTCGACTGGTTCCTGCTGGAAGCGCCGTCGCACGAGGGTATCCGCCGGCTGGTCACCGACCTCAACGCGCTCTATCGCGAGTTGCCGGCGCTGCACGCGCGGGACAACGAGCCGGAAGGCTTCGAGTGGCTGATCGGGAACGACCAGGGCAACTCGGTGTTTGCCTGGGCCCGCAAGGCGCCGGGCCAGAACCCGGTGGTGGTGATCTCGAACATGACCCCGGCGCCGCGTGAGAACTACCGCGTACCGATGCCGCTCGTTGGCAACTGGGTCGAGCGGCTGAATACCGATGCAGGCTGGTACGGCGGGACGAACAAGGGAAATCAGGGCCGCGTGGTGGCCAGGCCGAGTGCGGTCGAGGGTCTCGGACCCTATGCCGATCTCTACCTGCCGCCGATGTCGACGTTGTACCTGAAGTATGAACCCGCTTAAGAGGTTCTGACGTGCGACCTCGCAAAAGCGGGGCGGACGAGAGCTTTGTGTGTGTCGCGTGATCGAATATTCCGATCGCGCCCCTAGGGGAGGGAAGCATGGCTGACTATCGGACACCATCGCCACTGGCGCGTGAGGCGATGGCGTATGTACTGGCAGGCGGGAGAGGGACCCGGCTGTTCGAGTTGACGGACCGGCGAGCCAAGCCGGCGGTGTATTTCGGCGGCAAGTCGCGCATCATCGATTTCGCTTTGTCGAACGCCCTGAACTCCGGCATCCGCCGTATCTCGGTGGCGACGCAGTATCAGGCGCACTCGCTGATCCGGCACTTGCAGCGCGGCTGGAATTTCCTCCGCACCGAGCGAAACGAAAGTTTCGACGTGCTCCCGGCATCGCAGCGTGTCTCCGAGACGCAGTGGTACGAGGGCACCGCTGATGCTGTGTACCAGAACATGGACATCATCGAGGATTACGGCCCGCGCTATATCGTGCTGCTGGCCGGCGACCACATCTACAAGATGGACTACGAAATCATGCTCCGGCAGCATGTCGACACCGGCGCCGATGTCACCATCGGCTGCCTCGAGGTGCCGCGTATGGAAGCCTCGGGCTTCGGCGTGATGCATGTCGACGGCCGCGACCGCATCGTCGATTTCGTCGAGAAGCCGAAGGACCCGCCGGGCATCCCCGACAAGCCGGACATGGCACTCGCCTCGATGGGCATCTACGTGTTCGAGACGCGCTTCCTGATGGAACAGCTGCGCCGCGACGCCGCCACCGAGGGCTCGTCGCGCGATTTCGGCAAGGACATCATCCCCTACATCGTCAAGAACGGCTCGGCCTGGGCGCACCGCTTCCCGCGCTCCTGCGTGCGTTCGGCCAACGAGGACGTCGCCTACTGGCGCGACGTCGGGACGATCGACGCCTACTGGAATGCCAATATCGACCTCTGCGACGTCACCCCGCAGCTTGATCTCTATGACCGCGACTGGCCGATCTGGACCTTCGCCGAGATCACCCCGCCGGCCAAGTTCGTGCACGATTTCGACGGGAGGCGCGGCTCGGCGGTGAACTCGCTAGTGTCGGGTGACTGCATCATTTCGGGCGGCCAGCTCGACAAGACGCTGCTCTCGACCGGCAGCCGGGTGCATTCCTATTCCGAGCTGCAGGAGGCGGTGGTGCTGCCCTATTGCACGATCGGGCGCGGCGCGCGGCTGAAGAAAGTGGTGGTCGATCGTGGCGTACACGTGCCGGAGGGACTCGTCGTCGGCGAGGATCCGGAGTTCGACGCGCAGTGGTTCCGTCGCACGGCCGAGGGGGTGACGCTGGTCACCCAGCCGATGATCGACAAGTACCTGGCGAGCAAGTAACTGGCAGCGCCCATGATCGAAGTCCTGTCCGTCGCCTCGGAAGCCTACCCGCTGATCAAGACGGGCGGGCTCGCAGATGTCGTGGGCGCGCTGCCGGCGGCGCTGGCGCCGCATGGCGTCTCCATGCGCGTGCTGCTGCCGGGCTATCCCAAGGTGATGGCGGGGCTCGAGGGCGGCCGGCAGGTGTTGTGGTTGGACGACTTCTTCGGCGGCACGGCGCGGCTGGTGGCGGGGCGGGCGAACGGCCTCGACGTCATCGCCATCGACGCGCCGCATCTCTACGACCGCCCGGGCAACCCCTATGTCGGGCCAGACGGCAAGGATTGGCCGGATAACTGGCAGCGCTTCGCGGCGCTGAGCTTTGTCGCCTATGAGCTGTCGCGCGGCGCCATCGAGGGCTACACGCCCGATATCCTCCATTGCCATGACTGGCAGTCGGGGCTGGCGCCGGCCTATGTGGCGTTCAATGCGCCGAGCCGGGTGAAGACGGTGATGACCGTCCACAATATCGCTTTCCAGGGGGTGTTTAGCTGGGACGTGTTCAACGGGCTGCGGCTCGATTTCCAGGCCGCCAATACCGGGACGATCGAGTATTTCGGCTCCATCGGCTACCTCAAGGCGGGGCTGCAGGTGGCCGACGCCATCACCACGGTCAGCCCGACCTACGCCTATGAGATGAGCACTGCCGCCTATGGCATGGGCCTCGAGGGCCTGCTGCAGGAGCGCTCGGACGTGGTCACGGGCATTCTCAACGGCATCGACGCCAGCGAGTGGAACCCCGGCACCGACCCGGCTTTGCCGCAGACCTATGGCGCCAGCACGATTTTCGAGCGGGTGAAGAACAAGCGGGCCATCGAGGAGCGCTTCGGGCTGGAAACCGGCGACGGGCCGATCTTCTCGGTGGTCAGCCGGCTCACCTGGCAGAAGGGTCTCGATATGGTGCCGGGGCTGGTCGACGGCCTCGTGGCACAGGGCGGGCGGCTGGTCGTCCTCGGTTCGGGCGACCCGGAGATCGAGAACGGCTTTACCGGCGCGGCGTTGCGGCACCCCGGCAAGGTCGGCGTGGTCATCGGCTACGACGAAAAGCTCAGCCACCTGATTCAGGGTGGCGCCGACGTCATCCTCATTCCATCGCGGTTCGAGCCGTGCGGGCTGACCCAGCTCTACGGCCTGCGCTATGGTTGCGTGCCGGTGGTCAGCCGCGTCGGCGGGCTCGCCGATACGGTGATCGACGCCAACGAAGCGGCAGTGGAAGCCGGAGTGGCCACGGGCGTGGTATTTTCCCCCGCCACCGAGGAATCGCTGGGCGAGGCGATCCGCCGGACGATCGCGCTCTACGCGCGACCGAAGGTGTGGCACAAGATGCAGCGCCGGGGGATGAAGTCGGACGTCTCCTGGGAACTCAGCGCCGAAAAATATGCCGACCTCTATGCGTCACTCCTGGGGCACAAACTCGATGACGATACTGACGATTGAGACGACGCCGTTCGCGGACCAGAAACCCGGCACCTCCGGGCTCCGCAAGCGCGTGACCGTCT
>JBKJMF010000579.1:0-10596 GCA_046596525.1 Devosia sp.
TCCTGCATGTTGGAGAGAGTCTTGGCCATCAGCTCGTCCGACGGCGCGACAACGATTACCGGCATCAGTTCGTCGACCAATGCGATCGGGCCATGCTTCAGCTCGCCGGCCGGATAGGCCTCGGCGTGGATGTAGCTAAGCTCCTTGAGCTTCAGCGCGCCCTCCATGGCGATCGGAAACATCTGGCCCCGACCCAGGTAGAGCACGTCCTTGGCCTTCGATAGCCGCTTGGCGATCGCCTCGATGTGCCCTTCAAGCCCCAGTGCCGCGGAAATGGCGGCAGGCAGCGTGGTGAGGCCACGAACCAGTTCGGCCTCCCGCTCCGGCATGATCGTGCCGCGCGCCACGCCCGCCGCGATGGCAAGGCTGGCAAGCGCCGTCAGCTGCGCGGTAAAAGCCTTGGTCGACGCGACGCCAATCTCCGGGCCGCAAAGGGTCGGGAACACCACCTGGCTCTCTCGCGCCATCGTCGACTCTGGCGAGTTCAGCAGCGACGCGATGTGCTGCCCCTGCCCCGCGCAATAGCGCAGCGCAGCCAGCGTGTCAGCTGTCTCGCCCGACTGCGAAATGAACAGGCTCAACCCGTTCTTCTCCAGCGGCGGCTCACGATAGCGGAACTCCGACGCCACATCCACGTCCACCGGCAGACGCGCATAGCGCTCGAACCAGTACTTGGCGACGATACCGGCGAACGCCGCCGTGCCGCAGGCCGAAATGGTCAGGCGTGATAGCTGGGCGAAGTCGAATGGCAGCGTCTCGCGCAGCGCCACCCTCTCGGTGCCCATGTCTACATAGTGACTGAGCGTGTGCGAGACGGTCTCGGGCTGCTCGTAGATCTCCTTGGCCATGAAGTGGCGATGGTTGCCCTTGTCGACCAGCAGCGCCGAGGCGGCGGAAACCAGCATCTCGCGCTGCACGATCGCGTCGGAGCCGTCACGAATGGTGACGCCGTTCTTGGTCAGCACCGCCCAATCGCCATCGAGCAAATAGCTCAGCCGCGAGGTGAACGGCGCCAGCGCCATGGCGTCCGAACCGAGATACATCTCGGTCGCGCCATAGCCGATGGCCAGCGGTGCACCGGAGCGGGCTGCGATCAGCAGCGCATCTTCGCCCTTGAACATGAAGGCCAGCGCGAAGGCGCCGCGCAGCTCTTTCAGCGTCCGCGCCACTGCCATCTCGGGGTCGAGGCCCCGGTCGATCTCGCGGGTCACCCACAGCGCCACCGACTCGGTGTCGGTCTGCGTCTTGGGCAAGTAGCCGTCCCTGGCGAGGTCGGCGAGGAGCTCGCGGAAATTCTCGATGATGCCGTTATGGACCACCGCCACCTTGTCCGTTGCATGCGGATGCGCGTTGCCCTCGGTCGGCGCGCCGTGCGTCGCCCAGCGGGTGTGGCCGATACCGATATTGCCCGCCAGCGGCTCGAAGCTCAGCTTCGCTGCGAGGTTGCCGAGCTTGCCCTCGGCCCGCCGCCGGCCGATCTGCCCGCCGTCGATCGTCGCGACCCCGGCGCTGTCATAGCCGCGATACTCCAGCCGCTTCAGCGCATCGACCAGCCGCGGCGCGACCGGTTCCGTCCCGATAATCCCGACAATGCCGCACATGTGAGGTCCCCTACTTGCCAGCTTTGGCACGTTTGATGGCTTCGGCACGCGCCTTCAGCTTGGGCGCATAACCAGCCTTGTTCTCCTGCCGGGCCCGGCCAATGGCCAGCGCATCCGGTTCGACATTGTGGGTGACGACGCTGCCCGACGCGATATACGCGCCGTCGCCTATGGCCACCGGCGCCACCAGCGAGGAGTTCGAGCCGATGAAGGCGTTCGCCCCGATGGTGGTCTTGGATTTGTTCACGCCATCGTAGTTGCAGGTGATCGTCCCCGCCCCGATGTTGGTCTTCGCCCCGACCTCGGCGTCGCCGAGATAGCTCAGGTGCCCAGCTTTCACCCCATCATGGATGACCGACTTCTTCACCTCAACGAAGTTGCCGAGATGCACGTCCTTGCCCAGCTCGGCGCCGCCGCGGATGCGGGCGAACGGTCCGATGCTTGAACCTTCGCCGATCTTCACATCCTCGATATCGCAGAACGCCCGGATCTCGACCCCGTCGGCAATCTTCACGCCCGGCCCGAACACCACGTTCGGGAAGATCGTCACGTCGCGGCCGATCTCGGTGTCGTACGAGAAATACACCGATGCCGGGTCCTTCAGCGTCACCCCGGCGCGCATGAAATCGTCGCGCCGCAGTTCCTGGAATTGCGCTTCGGCGCGAGCGAGCTGTGCCCTGTCGTTGACGCCCATGACATCCGCTTCCGGCGCGACCGCGTAGCTCACCTTGTAGCCGGCGGCATTGGCGAGCTCGACCAGGTCGGTCAGGTAGTATTCTCCCGCGGCGTTGTTCGCATCGAGTTTGTCGATCAATGAGCGGAACACTTCGGCACGGAAGGTCAGGATGCAGGCATTGCAGAGCCCGATCTCGCGCTCTTCGGGTGTTGCGTCCTTGTGCTCACGGATAGCCAGCAGCCGCTCGCCGTCGGTGATCAGCCGGCCATAGGTCAGCGTATCGGGAGGTTCGAAACCGAGGATCGCCGCGTCCCAGCCGGCGTCCAGCCGATCGAGCACGCCCCGAAAGTTCTCCGGGCGCAGCAGCGGGTGATCGCCATAGACGACGGCGACGTAGCCATCCGCATTCGCGAAGGCCGGTCTTGCCATCGAGGCAGCATGACCGGTGCCCTTACGTTCCAGCTGTTCGAAGAAGCTGACCGTCGGCGCGACGGCGCTGATGGCAGCGCGAACGGCATCGTGCCCAGGGCCGGTGACCAGCGCAACCTGCGTCGAACCCGCGGCGATTGCGGCGTTCACCACGTGGCCGACGATCGATAACCCGCCAACCTGATGCAGCACCTTGGGCATGGCCGAGCGCATGCGGGTGCCTTCGCCCGCAGCCAGGATGATCGACAGCAATTCAGTCATTACGCGTATCCTGGAGGGCCCTCTTCGGGGTCATCGTTTCCCCCGTGTTTATGGCAGCAAGTTGTTGGGAATCCGATAACCAGGTTACGGAGTGGTAAACTCGGGAAACGGCCTGATTCGTAAGGCACTCGGGAGACAAGACTTTTGGCGAAGGCAGCTGACCAGTTCCGTCCGGTGGACGTCACTCTGTGGGGTATCACGGCGCTAGGCATCTGGGCCGTGGCGATTCTGGGCGCCAACCTCTCCGGCTTGATCCCGGCTAGCGTCTACGGCGCGCTGCACGCCTCCCGCCTCGAGGGCTCGACCCTCAACCAGCTCCGTTCCCAGGTCGCGACGCTCGAGGAACAGACCTCGAAGATGCAACGGGACAACACCCAGCTGCTGCAGCGCTTTTCGATGAATGAGGAGGCCGCGGGCGTCGTAACCCAGCGCGTCGGTGCACTCGAAGTCAGCGTACCGAAGCTGCTCGAGCGCGCTGCCCAGGCCAAGCCCGTCACCACCCTCGACACCACTACCACCGGTTCGATCACCCCCGGCAAGACCCTCACGTTCGAAACCGAAGGCGGCACCGTCTCGGTGCAGCAGCGTCCGTTGCTGCCGGGCTCCAACGAAGTGCAGCTTAAGGTCGTGCCACTCGCCAACCCGATGCCGCTGACCATCGCTCCCGACGGGACTGCCCCGGGTATCGCCCTCGGTTTTCCGGTTCAAGCCAGCACGGCAGAAGCGCAGTGGCAGGAGTTGCTGGCGCAGGTCGGCACCATGCTGGTCGGCCTCTCGCCGGTGCTGGCGGACAAGGACGGCACCGACGGCAAGATCATCGTCGCCGGTCCGATGCTCGACCGCGCCTCGGCTATCGAACTCTGCGCCCGGCTCGATCGGGCGGGCGTGCCATGCGAGCCGACCACCTATGCCGGCCAGCCGGTCCCGCTGCTCAACTAACGGCCATTCGCCGTTAGCGGTTGACAGCAGGGGCACAATGCCTATGTTCCGCGCCGATCCGCCAAGCGGCGGATGATCAATGGCCGCGGGATCTCGATCCCGCTCCGGGCGCCCGTAGCTCAGTGGTAGAGCATCCGACTTTTAATCGGATGGTCGGTGGTTCGACCCCACCCGGGCGTACCAACTCTTCCCCAACGACATCGCTAGTTTGACCTCGCAGCCATGTGGCGCGAGGCAAGAAAAAACCCGCCTCGCGGCGGGTTCTTTACGTCGTCGATTCTGCAGTACTCAGCCGCCGCGAACGACGGACGGAGCACGCGGGCTCGGCGCCGGGCCCTTGCGCGGCGGAGCCGCGATCAGGCCTTCGCGGATAGCATTCTTCCGCGCTGCCTTGCGGGCACGACGAACGGCTTCGCCGGCCTCGCGCACGCGCTTTTCCGACGGCTTTTCGTAATAGCTGCGGAGCTTCATTTCACGGAACACGCCCTCGCGCTGAAGACGCTTCTTCAGCACGCGGAGAGCCTGATCCACATTGTTGTCGCGAACGAGAACCTGCAAAAACTTTCCTAACTTGGCGAGCCGACCCAAATGGTCGGAGAGAACACCCACGGCGATCCGGCACCGGCCATATCATGCTTCGTCGGCGAAAGCACCTGTTGAGATGCAATTTTTCGAAGCCCCGGCACTCATAGTCGGAATGCCGGGGCCATCGTCCCCTCGCGAGGTCGTAGCGAGGTTCTAGCCAATACAACGTGCCGGCGGGCCCATGGTTGCCCACATGTCATTTTGAAGCGACGGGGCAGCAAGCGAGGCGTATGGTCCCGATCAGACCGAACGAGCCGATGCCCTGCGGGCGTCAATTGATGGCTGCATTCGGGCGTTTGACGAGCGCATTGAGCCTGCCAAGCCACCGCCCGGTGACTCTGGTCCCTTGCGCGACAAAGAAGCATGATACAGCAATCATCCTCCCACACTGCCTTGGTCGTAGAGACCAACTACCTCATCGCCTCGGTGATCGAGCTGCCGCTCGCCCAGGCCAGCTACGAAGTTCTCATCGCCACCACGCCCGAGGAAGCGTTCGCGTTCCTCGACGGCAGGATGGTGGACCTTGCGGTGATCGACTTCCGTTTGCAGCACGGCGGCCCGGATGGCCTCGTGGCAAAGCTCAAGGCCCGTGGCGTGCCCTTCATCTTCTGCACCGCGGCCAGCCCCGAGGAAGTCGTCGAGCATTTCCCCGAGGCGCGCGTCGTCGCCAAGCCCTTCAGCGATGAAGACCTGCTCGCCGCCGTCTTCGCCTTGACGGCCACGGAGGTTTCCGAACGCCACATGCAGACCTCGTAGCGGCCGGCCCTCCCTCTGCGTGGAACCTACGCATCGCTCAGTCGATTGATTGGGACGTTTGCGACACAGGGTTCTCGAATGGCCGCACCCTTCTTCCATAAATTCTCCAGCACCGTCTCCCAAGGCGCCGGCCAGCCAGTCACCTTTGCCATCGCCTGCGCGCTGATCGTCCTCTGGGCGATCACCGGTCCCTTCTTCGGCTTCTCGGCGACCTGGCAACTGGTGGTCAACACCGCCACCACCATCGTCACCTTCCTGATGGTGTTCGTGGTGCAGCACACCCAGAACCGTGACGGCGAAGCAGTGCAAGCCAAGCTCGACGAGCTGATCCTTGCGGTGAAGCGCGCCGACAACCGCCTGATTGGCGCGGAAGACCTGACCGGGCATGAACTGCACAAGCTGCGCAAGACCATCGCCGACCGGGTGGAGCGCGGCAAGAACGCGATCGAGGAGATCGACCGCCGCACCGAAAGTGCGCCCTAGGATTATTTGCCGATGTAGGCAACCAAAGGTCCGTTTCCGCACTTTTTCTTGGGCGAACTGCGTCAAGGAGAACAAGAAAAATGAACGGGATCATCTACCTGGTCGGCCTCGTGGTCGTCATCCTAGCTGTCCTGTCCTTCTTCGGACTGAGGTAAGGACAGCACCATGACCATTCCTAGTGAAACAGACGTCATCGCCACCACGGCGCCGGTGGCAAAAGCGGATACCAGTTCTTACGTAGACTGGCCCGCGATCATCGCCGGTATTGCTATGGCCTCGGCGAGTTCATTGGTCTTGCTGGGCTTCGGTTCGGCAATCGGGCTCAGCTTCGTCAACTTCCACGCCGGCCCCGACGTCCCGGTGATCTGGATCGCCATCGCTGCCGCGAGCTGGCTGCTGTGGGTCGAAGTATCGAGCTTCATGGCCGGTGCCTACGTGACCGGCAGGCTACGCCGCCGTCACCACGACGCCACCGAAGATGAGGTGGACGTCCGCGATGGCGCGCATGGACTGCTGGTTTGGGCCGGTGCTCTGGTCATCGGTGGTCTTATCGCCGTGGGCGGGATTTCGGCCGCCGCAAATGCGGTAGGCGCTGCTGCGTCCACCCTCACCAATGCCGCGGCCACCGTGGCGGACGATGCGGGCAGTGCGCTCGATCCGAACGCCTACTTCGTCGATCAGCTGTTCCGACCGTCCGCAACGGCGCCCGCACCTGCCGCCGACACCACGGCAGCGCGGGCCGAAACCGGACGGCTTCTGGCGCAGAGCGCTATCAGCGGATCGGTAAGTGACCCGGACAAGGCCTACCTGGCTCAGGTCGTCGCCACCAACACTGGCCTCACCGCCGATGAGGCCAATGCCCGCGTGACCGAGGTGATGACCGCGATCGATAAGGCCAAGGCCGATGCGGCTGCGGCGGCCGAGACGGCTCGCAAGGCCGGCATCATCGCTGCCTTCCTTACCGCCGCATCGCTGCTGGTCAGCGCTGCCGGCGCGTTCTGGGCGGCGCAGATGGGCGGCAATCATCGCGACAACAATACGGTGTTCCGTTCCGTGTTCCGTCGCGTCTAACCGAGGAGAAGAACAATGCTGAGAGGACTCGGGCTCTGGCTGCTGGGCATCCCCATCTGGCTGATCATCATCATCGTGCTGTTCATCCACTGAGGAAGAGCGCAGCATCACATGAAGGCGGGCTCCGGCCCGCCTTTTCACTGACAGGGAAGGACCTTTGCCATGAACTCCGCCAACCTGCAGCTCGAGGGCCTTTATCTGGTGGTTGCGGCGATGCACGAGACGTTGATCAGCAAGGGGCTGGTGTCCCGGCAGGAAGTGGATGACGCCATGCGAGCGGCCGAGCAGACCGCCATCAACGACAACCGCTCGGTCGAGAACCTGCGGCCGGCCGAGCGCGACGCGCTGGCCTTTCCGGCGCGACTGCTGCGGATGGCCAACGCCACCGTCGCCGACGGTGAGGCGCTGTCGTTCTCGGCGCTCGCCCGCCGTGTTGGCTCGGTCAAGATGCCCTATAACGACCAGCGCTAGGCCGTCGGCACCGGGCCCTTCCAGATCAAACGATGCGTGCCATCTTTGGTGGGCGCGAATACTTCGGAGCGGCGATTGTCATCGCCATAGGTGATGGCGATGCGCCTCGCCTCGCTCTGTGCGTCATCGCGGGTCTCGAACGGCCCGTATGACTTGCCCTCGCAGTCGACCCACCACGAGCCCATGCTCTCGATGACGATGAACCAGCAGGTTTTCATAGATGCTCCCCGGCCGCGAGAACGGCCACCATCGGTTGCAGCTGGAGCGCTTTCAGGAAAAGTTGCAGACTTTTCCGGTTCGAAAGCGCGACGAGTTGGGCGTCTTAGTCGCGACGTCCCCCGGCCATGCGCTGGGCTATGGACAGTGGGGCGAACAGCCGGGCGATACGCGCCGCGCTGATCCCTTCGTCGAGTTCGCCAAAGGCGGTGATCAGGCCACGGTCGGGCCCATCCTCCCGGCGCAGCTCCTTCATCGGCACCGCCACCTCGACCTGGTGCCAGTTCCGTGCGGCATCCAGCGTGAAGGCAGCGCTGATCATGAAGCTGTCATTGTCGGCCTGGTCCGGGCCGAAGCGCACCAGGAGGTGACTGCACCGGTCGGCGTTGCGGCCCATGAACAGGCTCTTCTCGCGCTCGAGTGCGCTGGAGATATCGTCGTCCAGGGCGGACGCACGGATGGTCAAGGCAGTCATCGGAATGCCCCCCGATTTTGCTGCGGATACCAGCAAACGCTAGGCAGCCAGTGTGGCTCGGGGAGGACGGCAATGGGGCAGAAACACGGTCGCTCAAATTGCTGCTATCGTGCATCCATCCGGCGGTTGCGGTGTTACTTCTGGTAGTGACGCTGCGTGTCAATCGGACGTGATGGGCACGGGGAACATTGCGGTTTTTTCCGATTTCCCGCCTTGGCCAACGAAATGGCAGACGAGCCTCTAACCCATCCGCGGCGTCACTGACTTCCATGAATTGTGGCACGAGCCGCCGTAACGCCATGTTTCAATATGGCTGGTAAGCCATGCGCATGGACGAAATCGAATCGCAAAACCCGCTTCGCGTGCTGATCCTCGGGGCGAATTCCGGCATCGCTGAAGCTACGGCGAGGCTGTATGCCGCCGAGGGTGCGTCATTGCTGCTGGTCGGGCGAAATGCCGAAAGGCTGCACGCGAACGCCGATGAGTTGTTGGGGCTCGGCGCCGGCAGCTGCCAGACTGCAGTGCTGGATCTCGCCAATGCGGACGAAGCGGTCGAGTTGCCGCGCCTCGCAGGATTGCTGGGCGGTGTCGATCACATCCACATCGCCTATGCCATCATGCCCGAGCAGGCCGCCGCGGCGGCGGACCTCGACGTTGCCGCACAGATGATGCTGACGAACTACAACTCCACCGCCCTGTGGGCCCTCGCCGCCGCAAACCTGCTGGAAGCGCAGGGTCATGGCTCGCTGGTGGTGCTGGGCTCGGTCGCCGGCGATCGCGGGCGCCGCAAGAACTTCATCTACGCGTCGACCAAGGCCGGCATCGCGACACTGGTCGAAGGCATCGCCCACCGCTTCGAGGGCAAGGGGCCGCGCGCCGTCGTGGTGAAGCCCGGCCCCACGGCCACCGCAATGACCGCCAACAGCCCGCCGGGGCGGAGGCTGGTCTCAGCCGACGAGGTCGCTCACCTCGTCCGTCGCGCCGCCGATCATGGCGGGCCGGTGCAGTATGCCCCGCGCCGCTGGCGGCTGATCATGCGGGTGGTGCGCGAGATGCCGTGGTGGCTGTTCCGGCGGATCGATCTCTAGACAACGAAAACAGGGGCCGTTTCCGGCCCCTGCTCCAAACTCAAATCTCAGTACCAGTCGTCTTCGTCTTCTTCCTCTTCCCAGACCGGGTAGAGCTTCTTGATCTTGTCGACGACGCCCGAGCAGCGGTTGACGCGGAACGAGTAGTACCAGTCGTCGTAGATGGCCTCGACGCGCACCCGATTCTTGCTCAGGTGATCGACGATATGCACCTCGTCGAAGCCGTAGTTCATGAGGCCCTTGCGGATCTGCTTGTCGGTCAGGCACCAGTTGAAGAAGTCGTTCGGGCCGAAGTTCTTCTTCTTGAACTGCTGCAGCTGCTTCTGGTCGCCGCCCTGCGGCTTCACGTCGAGCGAGAAGCCCTGGAGGGGAGCCGCCTGGACCGGTACCGCGCTCAGTGCGGTGCCGGCGAGGACGACGGCGAGGACCGCAGCGCGGCTGGTCTGCCGAAGCATGTTGAGAACGGTCATTTCAGTAGTCCTTGGGTTCGGTTCAGTGCTGCATCTGCAGCGTTGAAATGACCCTAGACCACTGAAATTGAATGGTTTTGGAACCGCCCCTTCAGAAACCATTCAGCGCAGCGCCGCACTTACGCCGCGGTCACCACAATGGCGCCACGACGCGTCGCGACGACGGTGTGCTCGTACTGCACGCATGGCGCCGGCGGGCTCGCCACCAGCGTCCACTCGTCGTCCTCGTCGCGCTGCTCGGCGAGTTGGCCGCCAAGCGACAGGAACGGCTCGACCGTGAACACCAGCCCCTCGGTGATCACCCGACGATCGGATTTGTCCGGCCAGGTGGCGATCTCGCCGGGCTCATCGTGGAGGCTATCGCCAACGCCGTGGCTCGCGAGATTCTTGATCAGCGTGTAGCGGTGCTTCTTGGCGAAGGCCCCGATGGCGAGGCCAATCCCGTTCAGCGGCGCGCCGGTCTTGACCGCGCGGATCCCCTCCCACATCGCGCGCTTCCCATCCCGGCACAGCGCTACCAGCCGGGGATCGGCCTCCGGCACCAGGTACGACGCGCCGGTGTCGGCGAACACGCCGTTCAGCTCGGCCGAGACGTCGATGTTGACGAGATCGCCGGCGTGGATCACCCGGCCGCCCGGAATGCCATGCGCGATCTCCTCGTTCACCGAAATGCAGGTCGCACCCGGAAAATCATAGGTGATCTCCGGCGCCGATCGCGCCCCATTCTCATCTAGGATGCGCCGTCCGACATTATCAAGCTCCAGCGTTGTTATCCCCGGACGCAGCGCCGCGGCTATGGCGTCGCGGGCCACGGCGCAGATGCGGCCGATGGCCTTGAGCTTTTCGAGTTCGGCTTCGGTGGTGATGGTCAAGTCGCGTAGGTCCCGGCTTCCGCCATGGCTTCGAGGTCGTCGATCAGCGGGTTGTGCTCGCCGTCGCGGACGAAGCCGGTATGCCGCAGCCACATCCACATGGTGACGCGGTGGACCAGTGTGTAGATCCAAAGCGCCGCTTCGGGATCCGAATGATCGATCGAGCCGTAGCCGGCACGGATATGCGGGGTCGAGCCCGGCGC
>JBKJMF010000599.1:0-10131 GCA_046596525.1 Devosia sp.
CTGCCCTCGCCGCTGCTGCAGCGGCTCTACGCCTTCATCGGCGAGGCGGATGCCAAGGTGGTGCGGGCCCGGGGTGCGCGATGGCTGGCTCAGGCCGAGGCGATCGATTTCGCGGGCGTGCCGCGTCCGGCTGACCGGCCGGTACCCAGCCCGCCTGCCAGCATCCGGCCGCGGCGGCTGTCGATCACCGAGATCGAGCCGCTAATGCGCTCTCCCTACGACATCTATGCCAAGCACGTGCTTGCCCTCAAACGCATCGAACCGCTGGGAACTGAGCCCAGTGCCCGCGAGCGCGGCACGATGATCCACGGGGTGTTCGAGAAGTTCATCGCGGCCGGGCTCGACCTCGACCTGCCTGAGGCGTTGCCGGAAATGATGGGCATGGCGCGCGATGCCTTTTCCGGGCTCGACGCCATCAAGGAGCGCCGCGACATCTGGCTCAAGCGCTTCGAACGCGCCGCCCGGCAGTTCCTCGATTACGAGCGGCGGCGCGACAGCGAGATCGTCGAGCGCCACGCCGAGACCAAGGGCGAGTGGAAATTCCCGGCGCTCGACAACTTCACCCTTGTCGGCAAGGCAGACCGGCTCGACGTGAAGCGCGACGGGACGCTGGAGATCATCGATTTCAAGACCGGCGGTGTACCGCAGCCCAAGGACATGACGGCGTTCGATGCGCCGCAGCTGCTGCTCGAAGCGGCGATGGCGCGGGCCGGAGTATTCCCGGGCATTGTGCCGCGCGACAGCTCGGCGCTGACCTACATCAAGATCGGCCTCGGGCCTGCGGCGTTCCAGATCAAGCCATTCAAGCTGCCCAAGGGCATGAGCCTGATGGATGCTGTGGGCGAGATCGAGCGCCGCATGCAGCGGCACGTCGATGCGTTCCTGCTGCATGACGGCCTGCCCATGGCGGCGCGCATCCGGCCGCGGGTGGAGACGGGGCGGAAGTCCTACCCAGGCGATTACGACCATCTGGCTCGCACCGACGAGTGGACTTTGACCGCCGGAGTGGACGACCCATGAGCCGGCGCCTTTTGAACCCCATGCCGCAGCAGATCGTTGCGGCGCAGCGCGATGCTTCCGACCCCGAACGCAGCGTCTGGGTGACGGCCAATGCCGGCTCGGGCAAGACCTATGTGCTGACGGCGCGGGTGCTGCGGCTGCTGCTGAGCGGCGCCAAGCCCGAGGAAATCCTCTGCCTCACCTACACCAAGGCGGCGGCTGCCGAGATGCGTGGCCGTGTCGCCGAGCGGCTGGGCAAATGGGCGCTCGAAAGCGAAGACGAGCTGATCAAGGACCTGACGGCGCTAAGCGGGGTGCCACCGACGCCGGGCATGCGGCTGCGCGCCCGCTCGCTGTTTGCTCGGGCCCTCGAAGCGCCGGGCGGGCTGCGCATCCAGACCATCCACGCCTTCTGCGAAAGCGTGCTGCACCGCTTCCCGCGCGAGGCCGGGGTGCCATTCGATTTCAGCGTGCTGGAGGAGCACCAGCGCGACAGCATGCTGCTCGAGGCGCGGGAGACGGTGATCGCCGCGGGCCTGCGCGGCAGCGGCGAGGCGACGGCGGTCGAGACGCTGTTCGGCCTGCTCAGCGATTTCCAGATCGAGACGGCGATCCTCGAGGCGCTGAACCAGCAGCGAACGCTGCGGCGGGTGCTGGCGCAGCCACGGGTGGCCAAGCGCGAGCTGCGCAAGCTCGTCGACGATGTCGGCTCGATCGACGAGGTGATGGACGAGATCAGCTCGGGATATGGGCTCAGCCGCGAGGACCACGCCACGATCTTCTCGCTGATCGTGCCCGACCCCTATGGGACCGATTTCGTCGACCGGTTGAGCCAGATCGACCCGGAACGCCCCGATGCCGACGACCTGCTCGATACGTTCCTGACGCAGGCCGACCGTACGGCGCGGAAGACGCTGATCAAGAAGGCGACGGCGGTGCTGATCCCCGATGTGGCGGCGCGCGTGGTGGCCGAGGGACAGCGGATCGAGCGGCTGTACCAGAAGCTGGTGACAGCTGAGCTGGTGGCCCGCAGCGAGGCGATGCTCGACGTTGTTGCGGCGATCTCGGCGCATTACGAGCGGCAGAAGCGGGCCCGCTCGCTGCTCGATTTCGACGACCTGATCGAGAAGCTCGCGGCGCTGTTGCGCGACGAGGCGCAGGGCACCTGGGTGCGCTACAAGCTCGACGCGGGGCTCAGCCACATCCTTGTCGACGAGGGGCAGGACACCAACTCGCAGCAATGGGAAGTCGTCGAGGCGCTTGTCGACGACTTTTTCGTAGGCATGAGCGCGGCCGATCGACCGCGAACGGTCTTCGCAGTGGGGGACCAAAAGCAGTCCATCTACTCCTTTCAGGGGGCTGACCCACAAGTGTTCATCGACTCGAGAAGCAAGTTCGCGCTTAGCGGACGAGCCGTTCGCATTGATGTCGCCTCCGTATGGCTGAAGCATAGCTTCCGCACGCTGCCTAATGTGCTGAACGCCGTGGACGAGGTGTTCAAGCGGGCCGATCTGCGGGATGGCGCGCTGGAGGAAAGCGGCGTCGCGCACAGCACGGCGCGCGCCGATGCCGGCGGTATGGTGACGCTGTGGCCGCCGATCAAGGACCAGGCGGAGGAGACGGACCCGGAGAACTGGCCGACCGAGCCGCCGCTGATCCAGACGCAGAGCGCGCAACGGCAGGTGGCGGAGCGGATCGCCCGGGAGATCAAGGCCTGGATCGATAGCAAGCGCCCGCTCGGGCCGCGCGGGCGGGCGGTCAGCGCCGACGACGTGCTGATCCTCGTCCAGGTGCGGAGCATCCTGTTCCACGAGATCATCCGCGCGCTGATCCGCGCCGGAGTGCCGACGCCGGGGGCGGACCGGCTGGCGGTCACCACCCATATCGGCGTGCTCGACATGATGGCGCTGGGGGATGTGCTCAGTAATCCGGCCGACGACCTGCAGCTGGCGGCGCTGCTGCGCTCGCCGCTGTTCGAGGTCAGCGAGGAAGAGCTGCTCGCCGTGGCGCAGCCGCGCGGCGACAAGCGCCTGTGGCGGGCTCTCGAAGGCTCCGATATCCCCTCGGTGAAGGCTGCATACGAACAGCTCAAGGGCTGGCGCAACCGGCTGGATTTCGAGCGGCCGTTCAACTTCTACGCCGACGTACTTTATGCCGGCGGCGGGCTGAGGCGGATGCGCGGCCGCTTTGGCAGCGAGATCGACGACGTGATGGCCGAGTTTCTCGACCTTGCCCTCTCACATGAGCAATCGACGCAACCCTCGCTGCTCGGCTTCCTCGCCGAACTCCGCTCGCGCGAAGTGACCATCAAGCGCGAGCTGGCCGAGGGTGGCGCGGGAGTGCGGGTGATGACCGTGCACGGGGCCAAGGGCCTCGAGGCGCCGATCGTCATCCTTGCCGATGCGGCGATCACCGAGCGCGGGCGCGACCGGCGCAGCATCTATCTCAGGGCGGTGCCGCCACTGTTCGTCCACGCCTCGTCGGCGGCGACCCATGCGCCGCAGACCAGCGAGTTCAAGGACGAGGCCGATGGCGACCAGCTGAAGGAATACTGGCGCAAGCTCTATGTCGCGATGACCCGGGCCGAGGACGAACTCTACGTCACCGGCTACCTGACCAAGCAGGGCAAGGTCGATGGCAGCTGGTACGAGGCGATCGAGCAGGGCCTGGGCCCGCTGAGCGAGAGCGTCGTCGATGCTGAGGGCAACACCAGCGCGCTGGTCTACCCGCTTGAACGGCCTGCACCGGCGAAGCTCAGGCCAAGCGAAGCCCTGGTCGGCCCCGCCACCGCGGCGCTCGACCTCACGCCGCTGCCGCCGCATCGAGCGCGCAAGGTCCTGCGGCCGTCGAGCCTCGAGACACCATCCGATCCGGCTCGTTCGCTCGCCACCCGGCTCGAGCAGGGTCTGGACCCTGAAACGGCACGCCTCTCTGGCACTGCCCTCCACGCGCTGCTGCAGCATCTGGCCAAGGTCGCGCCAGCTGACCGCCAGGCGGTAGCGGCGCGGGCCCTGCCGCTGTTGTTGCCCGAGGCACCAGACCAGCACGAAGGCCTGGCGGCCAAGGCCATTTCGATCCTCTCCCGTCCGGAACTCGCGCACCTATTCGCCGAGGGCAGCCGGGCGGAAGTGCCGTTCCTCGCGACCGCCGAGCGGAATGGCGAGACGGTGACCATCGCGGGCCGTATCGACCGCGTCGTCACCACCCCCGGCGGCGTGCTTTTGGTCGATTTCAAGTCCGATGCCGACCCGGTGATGGAACCCGATCGGGTGAAGCCCGGTTACCTTACGCAGCTCGGGCTCTATGCGCTTGTTGCAAAGCAGCTTTTCCCGGGACAGGGGGTGGAAGCCGGGATTCTCTGGACTAGCTTGGAATCGCTGCTAAAATTGCCCGGCGCTGTTTTGACGGACGCGGCGCGGGGGTTCACCATCCGGTGACGTTCGTTGAAGTCACACTGGACTCTACCTAGCTTTTGGATCAAACAGACCGCCGCTTTCAACCCAAAAGGCAATCCTAATGACAACCCACGTTTCCGACGCCAATTTTGGCGAGGAAGTCCTGTCCTCGAAAGAGCCCGTACTGGTAGATTTCTGGGCAGAATGGTGTGGCCCGTGTCGCGCCATCGGCCCGGTACTCGAAGAACTCTCCGCCGAGCTCAAGGGCAAGGTGAAGATCGTCAAGCTGAACGTCGACGACAACCCGAACACCACCGTCAAGTATGGCGTGCGTCCGATCCCGACGATGATCCTGTTCAAGGGCGGCGAAGCTGCCGACATGAAGATCGGCGCGGGCACTCCGAAGGCCGGCCTCTCCAAGTGGCTCGAGAGCCACGCTGCCTGATACGGGCGCGACACTCGCCACTGCCACAGAAAACGCCGCTGGCTCACGCCGGCGGCGTTTCTCTTTTCCGGTCATGGCGTGGAATGCCATGCCTTTCCTTGTCCCCCGACTCCCTGTAGCTTTCATCGGCAATCGACGATGGAGACGATCATGGGTACGCGCGTCAACGACCAGAACTTCGAAGCCGAAGTGCTAAACTCCAGCAGACCGGTGCTCGTCGATTTCTGGGCCGAATGGTGCCCGCCGTGCAAGGCGATGGATCCGATCCTCGATGACCTCACCACCGAGCTCGCCGCCAAGGTGAAGATCGTCAAGCTCGACGTCGACAGCAACCCGTCGACGGTGGTGAAATACAACGTGCGCGCCATGCCCACGCTGATCGTGTTCAAGGACGGCGAGCCGGTGGATTTCAAGGTCGGCGCCGGCCAGTCGCGCGTGCAGCTGATCAAGTGGCTGGATCAGTTCGCCGCCTGATTTCGGGCAGGACTTTGCGGTGCGTTCGGGCATAGTGCCCGTCCTGCACCGGAGGACTGCATGAATTTCGACCACCTCGTCAAAGCTCCATTCAACCTCGATGCCCGGGCGCTCGCCTGGGTGCAGGAGCGTTTTGCGGCGCTGACGCCGGACGAGAAGCTGCGGCAACTGTTCAATCTGCTGTCGCGGGGACACGACCCGGACGATATCGCGCGGATCCGCGCCTTCCGGCCGGGCGGCGTTACGCGCCATGCCGGTGCCGACGTCGCCGCCGAGCGCGCGCTGTTCGCCGATCTCAACGCCGCCGCCCCGGTGCCGCTGCTGGTCTCGGCCGACCTCGAGGGCAGCCGGATGAGTCTGGCCGCCGGCGTCGAGATGCCGAACCCGCTGGCGCTCGCAGCGATCGACGATGTCGAGGTCACCGCCGAGGTTAGCCGGATCATGGCCGAGGAAGCCCGGGCCATCGGCATCAACTGGAGCTTCACCCCGGTTCTCGACATCAACGCGGCGTTCCGCAGCGCCATCGTCGCGACGCGCGGCTTCGGCTCGGATGTGGCGACCATCGAGAAACACGCGCTGACGCAGATGCGGGTGTTCCAGCAGCACGGCGTCGCGGCGGCGATCAAGCACTGGCCGGGCGAGGGGTTTGACGATCGCGACCAGCATCTGCTCACCACGATCAACCCGCTGTCGTTGGATGACTGGGAGGCGAGCTTCGGGCGCCTCTATCGCGGCGCAATCGCTGCGGGCGCGCTGTCGGTAATGTCGGGGCATATCGCGCTGCCCGCTTTCGTGCGTTCGCTCGACCCCAATGCAGGCATCGAGGCATTTCGGCCAGCCTCGATCAGCCGGATGCTGAATGAGGACCTGCTGCGCAAGCGCCTCGGCTTCAACGGGCTGATCGTCTCAGATGCGACGCCAATGGCCGGCCTCGGCGCCTGGTCGAAGCGCGGTGAGCACCTTCCGGAGATCGTTTCATCGGGTTGCGACGTGATCCTGTTCTCGGACGACTACGAGCAGGACCTCGCCTATCTCGAGGCAGCGCTGGCCGATGGCCGGCTGAGCTGGGACCGGGTCGATGAGGCGGTGATCCGGCAGCTCGGTCTGAAGGCGGCGGTTGGCCTCCACAAGCCAGCAGCGAGCGGCGCGATGGCGAGTGCCGAGACGCGGGCTTATGCGGACGCGGTGGCCAAGCGGGCGCCGACGCTGGTAAAGGACGTGCAGAATCTGCTGCCGCTCGACCCGCAAAAGCACAAGCGGGTACTGGTGATCTCCGGCGGCATCGTCTTCCCGTTTTTCCCGCATCCGCTACCCTTCTCAGTGCCGGATCTCCTACGAGAGAAAGGCTTCGAGGTGACGCTGCATGATGCCACCGCCGAGGTGAACGGGGATAGGTTCGACGTCGTGCTCTACCTGTTCGGCGACGAGACGCTGCTGACGCGGGGACGGATCTTCCTCGATTGGCTGCGGCTGACCGGAAGCTTCGGCAAGGCGATGCAGCGGCACTGGCACGACATCCCGACGCTGATGATCTCGTTCGGCTACCCCTACATGCTCTATGACGCACCGCGGGTGCCGACCTACATCAACGCCTACTCCACCACCGAGACGATGCAGCGGGCGGTGGTCGAGGCGCTGCTCGGCAACGTGCCGTGGAACCGGCACTCGCCGGTCGACCCGTTCTGCGGGCTCGAGGACGCGCGGTACTGAGGATCAGACCGGCGGGGTGCCGTTCTTGTAGAGCACGTCGCCAGCCAGATAGAGCGAACCGCAGATAACGACCCGGGCGCCGGGAATCTCGGCGGCCGACTTCAGCGCCGAGAGGACGGAGCGCCGGGCTGCGCCGTCAAAGCCAGCGGCCCTGGCGGCCGCCGCGATGGTGGCGGCCTTGTGGGCGTTCTGTTCGCCCGGAATGTCGAGCGCGTAGATTCTCTGCGCCTTGCCGGCGAAGGGGGCAAGGAAATCAGCGGGGGTGCGGTTGTTCATCATGCCCATGATGATCACCAGCGGCTTGGGGCGCGCCGCCTGCATCTCGTCGAGCGCCACGGCCAGCGCCGCCGCGCCATGGGCGTTGTGGCCGCCGTCGAGCCAGAGTTCGCTGCCAGCCGAGAGCATGTCGCGCAGCTTGCCCTTCAGCGGCATCAGCCGGGCCGGCCAGTAGACGCTTCGCAGACCCTTGGCGATATGGGCCTCGGTGACCGGCAGCTTGAAATGGCGCGCCGCCGCAATCGCGAGCGCGGCGTTCTGGAACTGGTGCGGGCCGGCCAGGGCCGGCGCCGGCAGGTCGAGTAGCCCCACCTCGTCCTGATAGGCGAGGCGGCCGCTATCGATGGCGCCGGTGAAATCCTCGCTCTGGTAGAACGGGGTGACTCCGAGGCGGCGGGCGAACTTGTCGATCACTGCTCGCCCCTCGTCCCGCTGCAGGCCGACCACTGCCGGGCTGCCGCGCTTCAGGATGCCGGCCTTGCTGACCGCGATATCGGCGACGGTCTTGCCGAGGAAGGACTGGTGGTCGATGTCGACCGGCGTGATGACGACGCCGAGCGGGCGGTCGACGATGTTGGTCGAATCGTAGGTGCCGCCCATGCCGACTTCGAGCAGCAGGTAGTCGGCCGGGGTATCGGCGAACAGCTTCATCGCCGCCGCGGTGGTGATTTCGAAGAAGGTTATCGGCTGGCCGTCGTTGACGCGCTCGACCTCTTCGAGGGTGCGGTTCAAGAGCCGGGTGCCCACCAGCTTGCCGGCGAGCCGGATGCGCTCGTTGAAATGTACCAGATGCGGCGAGTTGAAGACGTGGATGCGCTTGCCTGCCGCCTCGAGGAAGGCACGGAGGTAGGCAATAGTCGAGCCCTTGCCATTGGTGCCGGCCACATGGATTACCGGCGGCAGATGGTCCTGCGGTCGACCGAGCGCCTCGAGCAGGCGCAGTTCGCGCTCGAGGTGCAGGTCGATCAGCTTGGGGTAAAGCGACGAAAGCCGCTTCAGGATGGCGTCGGTGCGGGACACGGCGGGAGACTCAGTGGGCGACGGCCGCTTCTAGCATCGGCCGGGCCCGAGGGGATACTCCGAGGCGCTTACTCGGCGTGCGCCGCCTCGGGCATGCCGACGAGATCGTCGCCTGCATTGGCCGAAACCGGCGTAGCAAGACGGGCCGGGGCGGTTTCGCTCAGCTCTTCGCGCTGCGGCGACTTGGTGAGGATGCCGACCAGCGAGCCGATGGTCTCGCGCAGGTTGTGGCGGTGCACCACCATGTCGATCATGCCGTGCTCGTAGAGATATTCGGAGCGCTGGAAGCCCTTGGGGAGCTTCTCGCGGATGGTCTGCTCAATGACCCGCGGGCCGGCAAAGCCGATCAGCGCGCCCGGCTCGGCCAAGTGCACGTCACCCAGCATGGCATAGGACGCAGTGACACCGCCGGTGGTGGGGTTGGTGAACACCACGATGAACGGCAGCCCCGCTTCACGCAGGCGCAGCACGCCGACGGTGGTGCGCGGCATCTGCATCAGCGACAGCACGCCTTCCTGCATACGGGCACCGCCCGAGGAAACGAACAGCACGAACGGGGTACGGCGCTGCGCGGCGGTCTCAAGCCCGGTGACGATGGCCGAGCCGGCAGCCATGCCAAGCGAGCCGCCCATGAAATCGAAATCCTGCACGCCGACGGTGACCGGCTGGCCGAACAGTTCGCCAACGCCGACGGTTACTGCGTCCTCGGTACCGGTCTTCAGCCGGCTTTCCTTGAGGCGATCGGCATAGCGCTTACTATCGCGGAATTTCAGCGGATCGTGGGGGACGGACGGCAGCGCCACGGTGTCGTACTTGCCGTCGTCGAGGAAGGTCGCGAGGCGGTCGGAGGCCTTGATCTTCATGTGGTAGTTGGAGTTCGGCACCACCCACATGTTGGCTTCGAGATCGCGATAGAACACCATCTCGCCCGACTCCGGATCCTTGACCCAGAGGTTCTCCGATCCGGAATCCTTCGGCTTGAGGAAGGAGCGGATACGGGGGCGGACGACGTTGTTGATCCAGTTCATTGCCTAAGCCTGTTCGCGGTCCATGTGCGCGCCAACCGACGCTGCCATCGACCTATATGGTGATTGTGGCAGATATTATCAGGTTCGGAGGGCGTGGTTAAGGGTCGGTAGGTGCCTGTGCAAGAAGGATTTGGCGCGCGGAGACGCCCGACAGCAGGGTGGCTTCGGGATATGCAGGTAGTCAGGCGGTTCCGGCGCGGCTTCGACCACGCGGGTAGTCCGCAGTATGAAGGCCGTCGCCACGCCGGAACTGTTCGGAGTTTTTGCGGGGACCATGAGGAAGCGGTCGCAACGCCGAGCATGAAAGCTCGGACTATGGCCGGGTGCCCATAATCGCGGCCGCTAGGGAACGGCTTCCCCAGCACCGAAATCGCCCCACCGACCGTCCGTACGCGACCGCGCCCGTGTGGGTGACGGGGGCAGGATAGTGCAGGTGGAAAGAGGGGGGATAAGTTTGCTGCAGAAAAACGCGATGCCCCTCTCCCCCTTGGCGGGGGAGAAAGCGAAAACTTGGGCTTAGCGCAGCTAAGTCCTTAGTTTTCGCCAGAGAGGGGGGCGATGGGAGGCACCTGGGCTCCGCACCCCCTCTCTTGGAATTTCTAAGGCTTAGCGAAGGGCTAAGCCCAAGAAATTCCATTCCCCCCGCAAGGGGGGAGATGTGGCATCGAGCTTGTGGTGTCCTAAACCGGCACCCGCAGATCCAACGTCAGCGGGAACTCCGCCGAGCGCTCCTCGGTCGGTGGCACGAACGTCCCCGGCGTGTGGCCGCGCGGTTCGAAGCGCG
>JBKJMF010000200.1:0-2926 GCA_046596525.1 Devosia sp.
CAGGCAGGCCGGCCATCGGGCTGGCGTAGGTATTGGGGGCCATGGGACGCATTGGTTGTGGAAGACGAGTCGTCTTAGCACGGACGCCGCTGGCTCATCTCCCCCCTTGCGGGGGAGAAAGCGATTTCTTGGGCTTAGCCCTTCGCTAAGCCTTAGAAATCGCAAGAGAGGGGATCGTGGAGGGCAGGATGGCTCCGCACCCCCTCTCTTGCGAAAACTAAGGACTTAGCTTTGGCTAAGCCCAAGTTTTCGCTTTCTCCCCCGCCGAGGGGAGATGAAGGTCGGCGCTACCGGCGTTTACCCTTCCAGCCCGCGCTGCAGTTGCAGCAGCTTGTCCGCCGCATGAGCCGCGTAGCCGCCGATCCAGCGTTCGTGCAGTTCCTGGATCGGGATGGCGTTGAGATGGTTCCAGCGCTCGCGGCCGTTGCGATGGGCGATCACCAGGTCGGCGTCTTCCAGCACCTTCAGGTGCATCATCACCGTGCAGCGGTCGAGTTCGGGGAAGGCTTCGCAGAGCGTACCGGTGGTCTGCGGATTGTCCTTCAATCGATCGAGGATATTGCGGCGCACCCGGTTGCCGAGGGCCTTGAAAATCTTGTCGTTTTCATCGTCGCTTGACATGTTATATTTTTATAACATAATGGATGGAAACACAAGGGAGAAACGTCATGGACGTCAAGCTGAAAGTGTCGGGTCGCATCGCCAAGCCGGTGCACGAGGTTTTCGAGGCGGTGGCCGATCCGGCAAAGCTCTCGGGCTATTTCACCACCGGTGGCGCCAAGGGGCGGCTGGCGACCGGCGCGACGGTGACCTGGGATTTCGCCGATTTTCCCGGAGCGTTTCCGGTGCATGTGATCGAGGTCGTCGACGACAAACGGATTGTGCTCAACTGGGGCGCGGCGGAAGGCACTGGCGCCGATCCGAGCGGCAACACCACGATGACGATGGCGTTCGAGCAGCTCGATGACGGCCGGACGCTGGTGACCATCACCGAGGAGGGCTGGAAGGAAACGCAGAAGGCGCTGGATGCCTGTATCGGCAACACTGAGGGCTGGACCGGTATGCTGTGCGCCATGAAAGCCTACCTCGAGCACGGCTTCAACCTGCGCGAGGGCTTCTACAAGTAAGCGCTTCTTAACGGGTGCCCCCCAAGGCGAACGTCCACTGTCAGGAAAAGTTTAGAATTGAGGTGCAGATTCGGGCCATGGCACCGCAACCGCACCATGACCCGCACCGCCCGCTGCTCGACCCACTCCAGTTCGAGGAGGCCGGTCGTGCGCTGAAGCAGTGGCTTGATCGGCTGCTCGGCCATGCCCAGCCGCATGAAGACACCGAGATCGAGTGGGAAGACGGCGAGCCCAAGCACGACCGGCGCGACGGCATTTCACCGGGACATTGACCCATGGATTGGCTCCGTGACTTTCAGCAGTCGTTCCGGGAGCCAGTGTTCGGATTTCTCACCACGTTCTGGCCGGTTGTCGGCGTCATCGTATTGATTGGCCTCGGCTGGCTGTTCGGCAGCATGGTGCAGCGCGCCCGAAGCAGCTCCAGCAGCGATAGCGGTGGCGGCGACATCTCGTTCGGGGATTCCGACGGTGGCGGAGACGGTGGTGGCGGAGACTAGGCTGTCTCGGCCGTCAGCACATCTTCCAGCCGATCGTAATGCGCTACCGACTCATCGTTCATGCCTGCCTTGATCAGCAACTTGCGCACGTCGCTGCTTGGGAACACCGAGAGCACATCAAGCGTGGTGACGCCGGCGGTCTCCGAGAGGGTGGTGACGACCAGCACCTCGCCCGGGTCCCAATCCTCCCAATGCTCGGTCTGCACTATTCGGGCGGGAGCCTCGATTTCGCTGAACGTACCGAATTGGCCGACCTCGCGGCCGTCGGGCCGGCGAGTAACGAAGCGCCATGCGCCGCCGGTGCGGAGGTCTAGCTCGGCGCTTACGAGGTCGCCGTACCAGCGCTGCAGCAGGGCAGGGGTTGTCAGCGCCGCGAACACCAACTCGTGCGGTGCGGTGAAGCGGCGGACCATGCGGATGCTTCGCTCGCCCTCGAGGCTAACGACTAGGGGTTCGCGGGTCATTTCGCCTTGCCCATAGCGAGATAGCGTGCCCGATCGTCGGGTGCGTAGTGCTCCAGCGCGTTGCGCAACATGACGCGGGGCATGCGGGCGGCGTGCTTGTCGAGGAAGGCGTTGAGTGCTGGGCGGTTGACGTCAGCCGAGCGCAGCATCCAGCCGACCGCCTTGTGGATCAGGTCCTCGGGGTCATCCAGCAGCAGTTCGGAGATGGCGAAGGCGTCGTCGAGCTGGCCGCGTTTGATGAAGGAGAAGGTGGCGAGAATGGCGGTGCGGCGCTCCCACATGCTGTCCGATTTCGCCAGTTTGTAGAGGATGGCGCGCGGGCGATCGACGAGGTGCGGGCCGATGACGTACCAGGCGGCGAGATCGACCAGATCCCAGTTGTTGATGCGGTCGTGGCGGCGCAAATAGAGGTCGTACAGCTCCTGCCGCCGCTCCGGCGTGGTTTTCTTCGCCGCGTATTGCTTGGCCATGATGCTCATGGCGGCGGCGCGCGCCTCGTGGATGTCCGACTCCATCAGCTTTTCGATCTCGGCCGGCGGGGTGAGCAGGCGCTCCTTGGCGAGGTCGAAGACGTGGCCCATGCGGACACCGATGAAGGTATCACCATGGGCGTACTCGCCCTCACCGAACTTGAAATAGCGCTGGTACTTCTTCAGCTCCTCGTCCGACCGCATGGCCTGCAGCCGGGCGAGGATAGCGTCAGCGGTCAGGTCCATCTTGCCCCTCAGAAAGTTTGGCCCATCTGATCCATAACCATCTCCAACCCTTTCAGCGAGCCTTCCATCAGGGCTTTGCTGGTGGTGGTGTGCTCGGTGATGGTGACGACGGTCGTGCTGCC
>JBKJMF010000262.1:0-10978 GCA_046596525.1 Devosia sp.
GCCGAGAGGTCGATGCGATCCTGTGCGATGGCCGGGGCAACACAAAGCAGTGCCAGCAGCGCGACGAACAGGTTGCGGATCAGCTCAGGGCATAGGCGGTGCATAGAGGATCCCGCCTTGGGTCCAGAGGGCGTTGACGCCGCGGCTCAGCTGCATGGGCGTCTCGTCACCGAGATTGCGATCGAAGATCTCGCCGTAGTTGCCGACACCGGCCAGCACCTTGACCAGCCAGTCGTCGGAAAGGCCCAGCGCCTTCACGGCCGGGTTCCCCATCACCTTGGCCTCATCGGCACCAGCCACGGCCATGGCGGCGGTATCGAGCCCCTGCTCTTCGGCGTCGATCAGCGCGAACAACGTCCAGCGGATGAGGCTGGTCCATTGCGGATCGCCGTCGCGGGTGACCGGGCCGAGCGGTTCCTTGGAGATGACGTCCTTGAGGATGACGTGATCCTCGGGGGTCGGCAGTGTGGCGCGCTCGGCGGCGAGGGCGGAGCGGTCGGCGGTGTAGGCGTCGCACTTGCTGGCAGCATACGCGGCACGGGCTTCGGGGCGAGCCTCGAAGCTCAGGAAGGAGACATTGAGGCCGGCCTTGGCGAAGTAAGCCGTGGCGTTGGCTTCGGTCGTCGTGCCGCTGACCACGCAGATGGTGGCGCCGTCGAGCTCGAGCGGGCTGATAGCGCCGAAGATGGCGGGGATCAAGAAGCCCTGGCCGTCGAAATAGCTGGTGCCGGGGAAATCGAGGCCGAGATCGAGGTCGCGGGACATGGTCCACGTGCTGTTGCGCGACAACAGGTCGATCTTGCCGTCGCTGAGCGCGGCGAAGCGTGCCTCCGCCGAGAGCGGCACGTACTCCACCTTCTCTGTATCACCCAGCACGGCGGCGGCAACGGCGCGGCAGAAGTCGACGTCAAAACCCTGCCAGACCCCTGCCCCATCCTGCTCGGAAAAGCCGCCGAGGCCTTCGCTCACGCCGCAGACCAGCTTGTCGCGGGCGCGGACATCGTCGAGCGTCCCGGCGAAGCTGGGTCCGGCCGTGGTGACCAATGAAGCCACGACAAGCCCGAACGCGACTGCAAATCGATGCATTTGCCGTCCTTCGTTGCGAAGTGTTGGACGTCACTTTTGTCCGGATCTATCGCTCGATCAACCCCTCGACGCGGTGATATCGTTACGGGAACGTTGTCGATAGTTGATATCTGCGGGTGTTCATCTGCCAGTCATGCAACCTCTGCATGCTCGAAGTTTCATTTGTGGGAGGGATCAAATGGGACACGTCGAAATCAGGGGCAAAGTCGACATCTTCCAGTATTGGCCAAATGGAGCGTCCGACGTTGATACGCTTCAGTTTGTTCCAGACATGACGACAGCTGTTTACGTCGCCGACGGGGCCCAAGTGCCAGTAGCGGCGTTCTTCGAGAACGGTGGCAACTTCCAGGAAGACGAGAACAAGCCGGGCAAGGAGCGTTTCCGCTCCATCATCCGCAGCAGCGGCGGCAAATTCCTGTCGGTACGCCTGCAAGGCATCGACGCGCCGGAAACCCACTACGCCTCGAACTTCCGTGAAGGCATGTTTACCGGCGATTACGGCCAGTGGCTTGCGAAGCAAGTGACGCGCAAGAAGTCGCACCGACAGCCCTACGGCAAACTGTGCACCGACCTGTTCGCCTCCAGCCTCAGGACAAGCCTGGGAATTGGCCCGTTCAACCCGGACAGCCCCGAGTTCCTCGTCGAAGCCAAGCTGACCATCCTCGCCGATGGCGTTAATGGTGCCGTCGACGTGTATGGCCGCGTGATCGGCTACGTGGCGCTTATCGGCAATGGTCAGGAGATCGTCCTGAACGACCATGCCCTGGCCAACGGTTTCGCCTTCTGCTCGTTCTACGGCAGCATGGCGACCGACGAAATGCAGCGACTGACCGGCCTCTACGCAGGTCACGGCACCGGCGACGCGCGGAAATCCCAGCTGCGCGACAACCTTTCCGATCAGCTCCTCGATTTCGAGCCCGAGCTGTGGACGACGGCATCCATGCGCGAGGGCGACCGCGACGACAATCGGTCGGGCTCGTTCCGCTCCCGCTGCTTCGATCCCAAGATCTTCCGGCGCTGCGTCGACTGGGTCGGTCGAAGGGAAGCACTCGGCGAGCCGGTCGGCCTGCTCGACTACATCCGCACCAATGACGAGGAGGTCGTGTTCGTCAGCGACTTCATCACCGCCAACGGCAACTGGTCAAAATCGCGCAAGTTCGCCATGGGTGCGCTCATCGCCAAGGATGGAAGCTTCCTCTACGACCCCGGCGAGGTCGTATTCGAGGCACGGCCGGTCACCGTCGTCGACAAGAACCACAGTCCCCTGCCCGACAGCTTCCTGACGCCGTACCCCTGAACGCTCGGAAGCGGTCGTTCCGAGCGCGGGAGGCGACCCCCGCTACGGGAACGTTGTCACCCGCGAGGCGGCAGGTTGGTCCTCGCCCGGGGTACGGTGCCGGTGAGGCCCAGTTGGTCAAGTGCACGTTCGATCTCGGCGTGTGTGTAGGGCTTTTCGAAGTAGCGCGCCCCGAGCGGCAGATCGGGAGTTTCGCCGGGCCGCGGTCGCGACACAACGATGATCTCGATTGTCGGCCAGCGGTTTCGAGTGGTTTCGGCGAGGGCCGCCCCATTTATCGCGCCCGGCACATCATACTCAATAAATGCCACGACGATCCCTGAGCGCCCCTCGAGGTGCGCTACGGCTTCGTCGGAGCTAAAGGCGACAAGGGCTTCGAACCCTGCCGCCTCGAACAATTGCACTGCCCCAAGCATGATCATGGGTTCGTCCTCGACGACGAGGACCAGTGGCCGGCTGCTTCCGGTTGATGTCAATTATGGAGACCCGCATTTTCTCACCCAATCGCATGGCGTTTTCAGCACCACGCATTCAAACCGAAGAGTTGCCCCTTCGACTCGGCCCATGCGAATCCTTTCGCGTAAGGACGGCAAAAGCGCGGCCAGTGGCGCGAGCTCCCGTTCCACGCGCGAGGTGCGCACAAACACCTAACGAATCCTCGCCGAAATCGGACGAGGATTAGATAAAGCTCGGAACAAACTCGCGGGAAGCCCTGCTTTGCTTGGGTTTCGAGTCGCAGCGCTCGGGCGGCGTGCGGTCTCGGCGGCCAAATCTGCAGCGATGTCATGCCGTCGTCATCCGAGGCCAGGTGGGCAAAAACTGCCCAAAAAGTAATCACGCCACCGTGAGCTTCGGAGCGGGGCATGGTTTTGCCGCAATGCGAACATGCTTCGGGCACGGGTCAAAAGCGGGGCCATAGGGCGGAATGCCGCAGGGCGCGTACGGTTTCGCGCCGAGAAACCGGAAACGTTGCAGCGAGATGACGATCGAGAGTCATGCGCTGCCCGCATGGCACTTATGAGTCCCGGTTGCTTCTCAGTTAGGGGACCAACGAACAGGCTTTGACGCATCGGATGACGAGTAACGGTCGTCCATCGGCAAGGATGCCAAAACTAAGCGCCAGCAGCGATCACTCCAGCGGTGGAGAGTACGTGTGGCGTCACTTAGCGTAACGAGGCCAGCGAGCTTGTAGCTCGACGTTCTGTACTCAATAGCCAGTCAAGTAACTTGCCCATCGGGCGAGAACAATACTGCTCACACTTCTGAAAGAGGACTGTCGTGGCCAAAATCAGCGTCTTTGGTATCGGATATGTCGGGGTCGTCTCAGCCGCCTGTTTGGCGGATGACGGCCACGAAGTGATCGCGGTCGATCTCGATCCCGCAAAGGTGAGCGCCGTCAACTCGGGGCTCTCACCGATCGTCGAGAACGGGCTAGATGAGATCATCGCCCGGGCAGTGGCATCGGGGCGGCTGCGCGCCACCACCGACGGACAGCAGGCAGTGCTCGACACCGATGCCAGCTTCGTCTGTGTCGGCACGCCGAGCGACGAGACCGGTGCGGTCGGGCTCAAATACGTGAAGGGTGTCTGCGCCGATATCGGCCAGGCGATCCGGCACAAGCAGAGCTTCCACTCGGTGATCATTCGCTCGACCATCGTGCCGGGCACCATGGACGAAACGTGCATCCCGGTGCTCGAGGAAGCCAGCAACATGATTGCCGGCCAGGACTTCGGCGTCGGCTACTACCCCGAGTTCCTGCGCGAGAGCACGGCGATCGCCGACTATTACGATCCGGGCCTCATCGTCTTCGGGGCGCTGGAAGATCGCACCGCCCAGATCCTCAAGGACATCAACGCCCAGATGCCGGTGCCGTCGCACGTGGTGACGCTGAAGACCGCCGAGGCGGTGAAATACGCGTCGAACTCCTGGCGCGCCGTGAAGGTGACCTTCGCCAACGAGATCGGCAACATCGCCAAGGCCTCGGGCGTCGACGGCCAGCAGGTGATGAAGCTCATCTGCGCCGACACCAAGGTGAACATCTCCCCCTACTTCATGAAGCCGGGCTTCGCCTTCGGCGGCTCATGCCTGCCCAAGGATGTGCGCGCCCTGCAGCACCTCGCGGCAAAGAAGGGCGTCCCCTCCCCGCTCCTCGACTCGGTCCTCATCGCCAATGCCGCGCAGATCGACCGGGCCGAGACGATGGTGGCCAATTCCGGCGCCAAGTCGGTCGGGCTGGTCGGCATCGCCTTCAAGCCGGGCACCGACGACCTGCGCGAAAGCCCGCTGGCGGAACTCGCGAGCCGGCTGATCTCCAAGGGCATCGAGCTCCGCGTCTACGACCCGTACGTGTCGCAGGCGGTGGCCGGCGGCGTCAGCGCCATGGGCCGCGGCAACGATGTGGTGCCGGACCTGCCGTCGCGGCTGGTGGCCAAGATCGAGGACCTGATCTCGGGCTCCGACCTGATCCTCGTCGGCAATCGCTACGAGGAGACGATCGCGCCGCTCAACCTGGTGAGCGAACACCGCTCGCTGGTGGACCTGACGCGGATCAACGCCTCGCTCCGCTCCAATGGCACCTACGAAGGCATTTGCTGGTAAGCCATGAACCTCATCGCGCACGGCATCTACATTCTCTCGGTGGCGGCAATCGCCAGCATCGTCCCGGCGTCCGCCTTCTCGGGCGGCGCCGGGGTGTTCCTCACCCTTGGGGTGATCGGGCTCTGGCGCTACAGCTGGGCGCTGGTCAACTTCGTGCGTGCGCATCTCTATATCCGCATCTTCTATCCTCGGCGGCGCGCTGCCGCCGAGGCGCTCTACAGCCAGCGCCGCCCGGCGCACGCGTTCTTCCTCGCCACCAGCTACAAGATCGAGGCCGCGATCACGGCGCGGGTCTATCGCTCGATCTTTTTGGCGGCGCGACGCTCGCCGGGTGGTTCGACCGTGGTCGCCTCAGTGGTCGACGTGTCTGACGAGCGACTGATCCGGGCAGTGGCCGCGCAGGTGCTTGCCGGCATCGACACGGTCGAGGTGGTGATCGACCGCATCGATGGCACCGGCAAACGCGATGCCCTCGCCACCTCGCTCCGCTCCATCGCCCGCCGCTACCCCAGTGCCGATGACGTGGTGCTGCTGATCGACGGCGACACGCAGATCCCAGAGGATATCGTCCAGCGCGCGGCACCGTTCTTTGCCAATGGCAAGGTCGGGGCGTTGACTACGAACGAGCGCGCCGAGATCGACGATGCGCCGCTGTTCCGCGACTGGTTCAAGCTGCGCTTCACCCAGCGCCAGATGATGATGTCGGCCGTGGCGCTCGGCGGCCGCGTGCTGACGCTCACCGGCCGGATGTCGGTGTTCCGCGCCGACCTGGCCACCAAGCCCGAATTCATCGCCTCGGTCGAGCAGGACTATATCGACCACTGGCGGCTGGGCCGGGTGAAGTTCCTCACCGGCGACGACAAATCGACCTGGTTCTGGCTGCTGAAGAACGGCTACGAGATGGCCTACCTGCCGGACGTCTCCTGCGTGTCTATGGAAACCCAGCCCAAGCCCGGTTTCGTCGAAAGCGCCGTAACGCTGATGCGCCGCTGGTTCGGCAACATGCTGCGCACCAATGGCCGGGCCCTCGCGCTGTCGCCGGCCAAGATCGGGCCGTTCGCATGGTGGTCGATCCTCGACCAGCGCGTCTCGATGTGGACGACGCTGACGGCGCCGGTCGGGATCGTGCTGTTCTCGATCTTCGTCGATCCGCTGATCGCGGTGGCTTACGTCGCCTGGGTGATGGCGACGCGCTACGCCTATTGCTGGCTGCTCGCCAGCTTCGGTGGGCCATTCCCGATCACCTACCCGTTCCTGCTCTATTTCGGCCAGCTGTTCGGCGCGGCGATCAAGACCTCGGTCATGTTCCGCCTCGACCGCCAGCGCTGGACCCGCCAGTCGGCGACCAGCGTCAGCAACAGCGGCGGCTCCGAAGGGCGGGTTCGCTCCATCAGCTCCAGCTACATGCATGTGCTCGCCCTGGGCCTGCTCGTTGCCGGAGTGATCTTCGCGACGGGGCTCCTCAGCCCCTTCCCAATCCATGCCAACTGAGGGCTCAAACCAATGACCGAAGCGCATGCAGAAATCGACAAACCAAAAGTCGCGGCAAGCAGAAGCGCGCCCCCTGTTCCCTCGGCGGATTTCGCCGGACACAGCGAACACCCGGTCATCCGGATGCCGTTCAGTGTCATCATCAACGGCCGCTCGTTCGCCGGCCAGGGTCTCTCGATCGTCGGTGCGGAAGCCACCGGCCTGATCGACCCGCAACTGCATGGTCGTGTGCAGCTGGTGACGCTGGCGTTCAACTTCCCGGGCTATGCGATCAGCCTGCCGGTTGACGCGGCCATCGGCGCCGGCTCGCCGGAAGCCGGCACGGTGACGCTCAGGTTCCTCGAGCCCACCGGCCCGCATTTGCCGCAACTGCGGTACATCCTCAATTCCTTCGTCGGCGGCGACCTGGTCGGTGTCGACGGGCTGATCCGCACTGCGGAAAAGGCCGAGAAGGTGCGCAGCGACGCGCCGGCGCTGAAGCCGTCGGCCACCCAGGGCCTGATGACCGGGTTGCGGTGGGGCGCCTTCGCGGGCCTCGGGCTGCTGCTGGTCGGGTTCGTCGGCGTGAAGCTCTACGAGCGGCTGTTCGTGCTGCCCGTCACCGGGCTCTCGACCATCACGCTCGATGGCATGGACTTGAGGGCGATCAGCCCGGGCCAGCTCGATTTCGTCAATCCGGCGGCAGTGAAGGGCGATATCGCCTTCGCCATCCGCACCACCTCCGGCGAAGTGCTGGCGGTGTCGATGCCCTGCGACTGTGTGGTCGCACCGGGCTCGGCGGAAGGCGGCGCCACAGTGCTTGCGGGCGATACGGTGATGACCGTCGCGCCCAAGGATGCGCCGGTGGTGATCTCGGCGAAGGTCGACGGCAATGGCCTGAGGATGCTCGCGTCCGGCGCCCACGCCGAAGTGCACCTGCCGGGCGGCACCAGCACCACGGCGATGCTCGATGCCAAGGAACTGCCTGGACTACTGCGGACTGCCACAGACAGCACCGCCATTCCGATCACGCTCGTACCGGCCACGGCGCTCGAACAGAGCAGCGTGGGGTCGCCGGTCGAAGTGCTGATCAAATCCGACCCGCTGGCGGCGGTGGGGCGGTTCTTCTCCTTCAACGGACAGGCGAACGGGGGCCACTAACATGAACGCCATCCATCCAGTTGTGCTTTGCGGAGGCGTGGGTACGCGGCTTTGGCCGTTGTCCCGCAGCCAGCAACCGAAACAGTTCCAGCCGATCGACCACGATGGCTCGATCACTTTCTTCCAGACCACCGTGCAGCGGCATCGGGGCGAACTGTTCCACGATCCCGTGGTGTCGGTCGCCGGCGGGCACCTGGGCACGGTTCGTCGTCAGCTTCGCGATGTGCAGCGCAACGCGCGGATCATCGCCGAGCCTGTGGCACGCAATACCGGGCCGGCGGTGCTTTCGGCAGCGCTGCTGATTGCCCGCACCGATCCCGACGCGGTGATGCTGATCTGCCCGTCGGATCACGTCATCGACGGCGACCTCAACTCTCGCATCCGCGAGTCGCACAAGGCGGCAGCGGATGGGCTGATCGTCACCTTCGGGATCAAGCCGCGCTACAACGAGACGGGCTACGGCTACATCATTGATGGCGGCGAGCTCTCGAACTATCGCGGGGTGCACCGGGCCGAAAAGTTCATCGAAAAGCCGAATGCGCAGACGGCGCAGTCGCTGATCGAGACCGGGCTCGCCTACTGGGCTTCGGGCATCTCGCTGATGCGGGCCGATACGGTGATCGAGGAATATCGCCGGTTCGACCCGGTGACCTTCGGGGCGGTCAGCGCTTCGCTGGCCAATGCGGCGGTCGAAGACGGCGCCCTGGTGCTCGAGGAAGCGAGCTTCGGCTCGGCCGAGAGCCTCCCCACCGAACGCGCGGTGTTCGAGAAGTCGAAGACCGTGGCGCTGGCGCCGGCCGATGTCGAATGGGACGACGTGGGCGCCTGGGCGGCGTTCCACACCATCGGCAAGAAGTCCGAGGACAACAACGTCGTCAGCGGCGACGTGGTGATGATCAACTCCAAGGGCTCCTACGTCCGGGGGTCGGACCGCCTGGTCGCGGTCGTCGGGGTGGATAACCTCGTCGTCGTCGATACGCACGACGCACTGCTGGTGACGACCCGCGACCAGTCGCAGGACGTCAAGAAACTCGTCGAGCAGCTCAAGGCGCAGAACCGCCGCGAGGCCGAGGATCACTCGTTCGGCGCGACCGACTGGGGCAAGCAGGGCAAGCTCGCTGCCGGCGCTGGCTACATGCTGCGGCACCTCACCGTGAACCCCGGCTCGACGCTGCCGGTGGAAAGCGGCTCGGAGTTCCGGCGGCTGATGGTCGTCGCCTCGGGCAGCGGGATGCTGCACATGGGCAGCCGCCGCCGCGAGATTCGCCCCGGCGCGACCTTCGAGATCGGGCCCGAGCAGACCGCCGAGGTCATCAATGACGGCACTGGCCCGATGCAGGTCATCGAGGTCGCCTGCCATGTGGACGGTCCCCTGACGCACCTCACCCCGCTGCTGGAACTGGCAGCGGTGGCCGACGGGAGCCGCGAACATGCGTAAGGCCTGGGTCTGCGCAGGTCTCGCCGCCGCGGCGTGCTCGCTCCCTTGGGCCGCCACGGGGGCCGACTACGCGCGGACCCTCGCCTATGAAAAGACCGTCGCCGCCCTCGCGGCGATGGTCGAGGCCGGCCGTCCTGCCACCGACCTCCAGTCGGCGGCCGCGCCTCTTGGTTTCACCTACACCGCCGCCGAGCAGAAACCGGCCAAGGAGCTGGCGCTCGGCGGGGTGAAGGTCAGCGTCGTGTCGATCGACCTGGTGCTGAGCCAGCTGGCGCTGCAGGCCGGCGCCAACTACCACGTGGCGCTGCGCCAGGCGCAGGCGAAGCCCGAAGTGCTGCTGGTCGAGGCTGGAGTCTCCAGTCTGGCGCAGCTCTACGAGGCGGTCACTGCGGCCGGCCTCACCGGGCTCCTCGACAAGACCGATGCCGGCTATGTCGCGCACCTCCCCATTGCGGTGTGGAACGGCGCGACGCTGTCGCTGCAGCCCGGGGAGACCCTGCTGCTCGATCGCTCAACCGGAGCGTTCCTCCTCGCCTCAGGCAACCTGACCGGAGATGCGGCGGGGATTGCCGGGGTCGGCGAACCGAACCCGCGTCTCAAGGATTTCAACCCGTTCGTCGTGGTCGCGCTTTCGGGCAGCGCACGGCTGGAGCGGATGACGTTTGCCGATCTCGGCTACGGGCTGTTCCCGCCGCTGACCGGCGTGACCATTCTCGAGGGTGGGTTCTACGCCAAGCCGTCGCCGTCAATCGTGCGCGACAGCCGCTTCGACAATGTCGGCTCGCTGGCGCTGGTCGATGCGGACGAAGCGGTGGTCGACGGCAACGTGTTCGGCCCGTCGTCTGGTCCCGCCCTGCTGCTGAGCGGCGGCACCGACATTTCGGCGCGCGGCAATGTGGTGCTGGCCGGAACGGCGGCACACGGGATCAAGGTTACCGGCGGCGCACACTCAGTCGAACTCTCGGGCAATATCGTGATCGATGCCGGGCTCAACGGCATCTTTGCCGATGCGGGCGCGGCTAACCTCACGATCGAAGACAACCTGATCGCCGGCAGCAAGCGCTCCGGCGTCTCCGTCGCCTCGGCCGACTGCATCGCCGTTGCCGGCAACCTGCTGCTGCAGAACGCGCAATCGGGGCTGGCGGTGCGCGACAGCGCCGGGCTTTCGGTGAAGGCCAACCGCCTCATCGATAACGGCAATGCCGGGATCAGCGTGACGCACCAGCCGGACTACGGGCTGATCTCAATCGCCTCGAACGAGCTCGATGGCAACCGCGTCGGCATCAAGGGCTCGACCACCGCCCGGCTGGCCTTCGCGATGAACGATTTCACCGGCCAGGCGCCGCGGCTGCTGGATGGCGAACTGGTGCAGTTCAGCGACCGCTTCTTCAATCTCAGCGCCACCGACAGCGCCCCGACGATCATCGACGGGCTGCAGCTCAAGTCCGGCGCCAAGCTCACACCCAACGGCGCCCTGCGTCCCACCAGCTGTACCTTCGAGGGAGATGCCTGATGGTCTTTTCGTCAGAGACGTTCCTGTTCCTGTTCCTGCCGATCTTCCTCGGCGCCTACTACCTGACGCCGCCGAAGTACCGGAACCTGACGCTGCTGATCGAATCCTACCTGTTTTACGGCTGGTGGCGCTTCGACTTCCTGGTGCTGCTGTGCGCCAACACGCTCTGGGCCTACGTGTTCTCGATCCTCGTAGAGAAGTATCACGGCACGCCGCGGGCCAAGCTGTTCGTCGCCATCGGCGTCACCGGGCACCTGCTGGTCCTCGGGGTGTTCAAGTACCTCAACTTCTTCGTCGACAGCTTCGCCGAGCTGTGGGGGACGACACCGGACGCGCTGGGCATCCACTGGCAGCTGCTGCTGCCGATCGGCATCTCGTTCTATGTCTTCCACTCGATCAGCTACCTGGTCGACGT
>JBKJMF010000419.1:0-8843 GCA_046596525.1 Devosia sp.
GGATCGAGGCGAGCTTGACGCAAACATCCTGCGCCACATCCTCGGCATCCGAAACCTTGCCGCACCATTTGCAGGCGGTGCGGAAGATGAAATCGTAGTGCCGCTCCACCAGCTCACCAAACGCACGCCGATCGCCGCCAACCGCTTGCGCGATCAGCGTCTCGTCGGCTGTTGGGGCGTCAAGCACCCCGCTGTTCATGAATTCATCTTCCGCACCGCCTGCAAATGGTGCGGCAAGGTTTCGGATGCCGAGGATGTGGCGCAGGATGTTTGCGTCAAGCTCGCCTCGATCCTCAAGAGTTTCGACGGACGCTCGGCGTTCACCAGTTGGCTCTATCGCGTCACGCTGAACGCGGTGCGCGACATGCAGCGGGCCCGCAGCCGGCGGGGGCGCAACGCCGACCGCTATGCCGAGGTGGCGCCGGATGAGTACCTGCCCGAGCAGGAAGACGCAGCGACCAGCAAGGAGCTGTGGAACGCAGTGCGCAGACTTCCCGAACAGCAACGGGATGCGGTGCTGCTGATTTACGCGGAGGGGATGAGCCACGCCGAGGCCGGCGTGATCATGGGGTGCAAGGAAGCGACCGTCTCCTGGCACGTCCACGAGGCAAAAAAGACCCTGAGGGGGCTCCTATGAGCAACCACATGAACAACGACGACAAGCTGAATGCGCTGAAGCAGACCACGGCTCCGGCTCCCTCCGAGGCAGCGCGCCGCCGTGCGCTCGATGCGGCGATGCTGGCATTCGATGCCGAGCAGGCGAGCCAGAAAAAAGCTGCCCAAGGAAATTCGATCACCCAGCGTCTCAGGTCCATCTTCGCCAATGCGAAAGGGAACTGGACCATGGATAACCGCCTCTCATACGGCCTCGGCACCGCAGCCGTTGCACTGCTGCTCTTGCCACTCGGCTATCAGCTCTACAATTCCACCGCGATCACCCCGATCGGCGTGCCGCCGGTGGTGAAGGTTTCGACCGATGCGGACAAGCCGGTGGTTCAGCCGGAGCCGGTACCGGTCGAAATCGGCCGCGCCGACGAGCTGAAGAAGGAGGCGGCGAGCAACGCTGCGACCACAACTTCAGCCGAAACGCCTGCCTCTGTGGGCGCCGATGGTAGTGTCTCGAACCTTGCCGCCGCGGCTCCCGAAGGTGAAGCCGACCTGCAGATGCGGAACGAGATCGCTCCGCAGACCATGCTGTCGCTCGATGCGACGGCACCGGCGACGCCGATGGCGGAGATGCGGATGGCCGCGCCGAAGCAGCAGGCGGCCAACCCCAGCCTGTCGGCCGGGATGATGCAGCAGGAATCGTTTGCCACGGCACCGGCTCCGGCCGACGCGACGATTGCCACGCCCACCGAGCCGAGTGGCGACGAGTTTTCGAAGTTCACGGAATCGCCGGTGAAGGTGGTGAATACCGAGCCGGTCTCGACCTTCTCGATCGACGTCGACGCGGCCGCCTATTCCTACGTCCGACGCTCGCTCACCGAAGGCTGGGTGCCGGAGCCAGACGCGGTGCGCCTGGAGGAACTGATCAACTACTTCAACTACAACTACCCAGCGCCGACCGACGCCTCGACGCCGTTCAAGCCGACGCTCTCGATCTATCCGACGCCGTGGAACCCGAAGACGCAGATCGTCCAGATCGGGATCAAGGGCTACGTGCCGCCGGCGACCGAGGACAAGGCGTCGAACCTGGTGTTCCTGATCGACACTTCGGGGTCGATGGATGAGCCGGACAAGCTGCCGCTGCTGAAGCGGGCGTTCGCCCTGCTGGTCCACCAACTCGGGGCCAACGACACGATCTCGATCGTCACCTATGCCGGCTCGGCCGGCGTGGTGCTGGAGCCGACCAAGGCGACGGAGAAGGCGAAGATCCTCGGGGCACTGGAGAACCTCGCCGCTGGTGGTTCGACTGCGGGCGCCGCGGGTATCGAGCTCGCCTATCGGCTGGCCGAGCAGAGCAAGGTGACCAACGGCATCAACCGGGTGATCCTCGCGACCGATGGCGACTTCAATGTCGGGATCGACGATCCGGAGGACCTGAAGACCTACATCAAGTCGAAGCGCGACGGCGGGGTGTTCCTGTCGGTGCTCGGCTTTGGCCAGGGCAATCTCGGCGACGACACGATGCAGGCGCTGGCGCAGAACGGCAACGGCAATGCCAGCTACATCGACAGCTTCAAGGAAGCGCAGAAGGTGCTAGTCGAGGATGCCGGGGGCACGCTCGAAACCATCGCCAAGGACGTGAAGATCCAGGTGGAGTTCAACCCGGCGGTGGTCAGCGAGTACCGGCTGATCGGCTACGAGACCCGGGCGCTGAACCGCGAGGACTTCAACAACGACAAGGTAGACGCCGGAGAGATCGGGGCGGGAACCACTGTCACGGCGCTCTACGAGATCACGCCGGTCGGTTCGGGCGCCGAGCTCAGTGATCCGCTGCGCTACGAATCTGGCGGCACGGCCGGGGCCCCGGCGGTCGAAGCCACGCCGATGATGCCCACGGTGGGCGATGAGATCGGCTTCCTGAAGCTGCGCTACAAGCTGCCCGATGGCGACACGTCGACGCTGGTCGAGCAGCCGATCACCCGGGCCTTCGCGGTGAACGAGCTGGCTCAGGCCGACGACGACTCACGCTTCGCCGCAGCGGTCGCCGCCTTCGGGCAGAAGCTCAAGGGCTCGAACTATGGCGAGATGAGCTGGAACGACATCCGGGCGCTGGCCCAGGGTGCCCGTGGGGCCGACGAGAACGGCTACCGCGCGGAGTTCATGCAGCTGATCGACATGGCCAAGGTGCTGGTGCCGGAGAGCGAGGCTGCTCCCAAGCAATAGCGCCGCTGCCCCCACGGCGCTTATAAGCGCGGCCCCGCCTGCTGACGGAGCCGCGCTCGACTGTTGGGAAGTCTTTGTTTGTCGCGCTTTCGAACCGGAAAAGTCTGCAACTTTTCCTGAAAGCGCTCTAGAGCGGCTTCAGGCCAGCTTCGATTTCGGCGCGACGGCCCTCGAGGAAGGGCGGGAGCGCAAGGCGCTGGCCGAGGGTCTCGAGCGGTTCGTCGGCGGTGAAGCCGGGGCCGTCGGTGGCGATCTCGAACAGGATGCCGTTGGGTTCGCGGAAGTAGAGCGACTTGAAGTAGAAGCGCTCGACTTCGCCGCTGGAGCGGACGCCGAACTCAGCCGTGCGCTTCACCCACTCGTCGAACTGCTCCTTGTCCGGGGTGCGGAAGGCGACGTGGTGGACGCCACCGGCGCCCTGGCGCGCCTGCGGCAGATCGGGGTTCACCTCGACATGCAGCTCGGCCCCGGCGCCGCCTTCACCCATCTCGAAGACATGGATTTCGCCGTTCTTCTCGCGGGCTGGGTAGGAGCGGACCTCGCGCATGTTCATCACCTTGGTCAGCACCGGCTCGGTACGACGCAGGTCGGGGACAGCGAGCGTGATCGGGCCGAGGCCGATGATCTGGTGCTCGGCCGGGACCGGACTTTCGGCCCAGGGATGGCCAGCAGCGGACTTCGGATCGGCGATCAGGCGGAAGCGCTGACCTTCGAAATCCTCGAAGTCGAGCGACAGGTGCCCGGCACGCTCCTTGATGTTGCCTGAGGCGATATCCTTTTCGGTGAGATGTTCCTTCCACCAGGCGAGGTCGGCTTCGGAGGCGACGCGCAGGCCGGTGCGGGAGACCTCGTGATTGCCGCGCTTCGCCGGGGCGGTGGGCCAATCGAAGAAGGTGAGATCGGCACCGGGGGAGGCGATCGCGTCGCCGTAGAACAGGTGATAGGCGCTGACGTCGTCCTGGTTGACGGTCTTCTTGATCAGCCGCATGCCGAGCGTGCGGGTGTAGAATTCGACGTTGCGCTGCGCCTGGGCGGTGATCGCCGTCAGGTGATGGATGCCTTTGAGTTCGAGGGTCATGCTGACCTCCTGGTGAAAGCTCGTGGTCATCAGATAGGCCGGACTGTGCTCGCGAGATAGCGGCCTGCCGCCGACGCATTGTCCACTAATGACGAACGATCGAGCCGGGTGAGTTTAGAATGAACCACGTGATCGGCAAGAGGTCAGGCGGTTGTTGAGCGGTCAGGGCGCAGAGCGGGGCGGGTAGCGTAGACGCTGACGTCGTGGAAGCTGGTGACGACCGGCGGCGGCAGCCTGCCTGCGTACTCCGACAGCAGCCGCTCCTGATCAGGAGCTCCGACCCCGGCCATCACGAACAACTTTGCGTTCGGCGGCGCCTTCTCATACTCGGAGATTTGCTCGGTGCCCCAGAGACGGCACTTGGTCTGGAGCTCGAGGTAGCGCAGCAGGACCCATGCGTGAGTGGTCGCCGCAAAGGCGAGAGCGAGCACATCCGCGCCTCCTGCGAATACCAGACACGGAAGCCGGACAGCGTCAGGAACAGGGCAGCGATCAGGCCAGTCGATCGTCCGCCCAGTCGCGCGCCGAGCAGATAGATCATCGGAACCGTTGCGACGCCCAAGAGCGCGGCGGGGAGGCGCAGCACCCATTCGGCATCGCCGAACATCTGCACGAGCGGCCAGGTCAGCAGGTTGTAGAGCGGAGGATAGTTGTCGGACGCCGTATCGGAGATCAGCTTCCAGAAGCTGCCATTGACCTGAGTCCAGGTCGCCGCTTCATCGAGGCTCTGCTCACCCAACGATGGAGCCGCAGCAGCGCCGCGACCAGCACGAGCATGCTGAGCGCTCCGAGGGTCAGCAGTCGGTAGTCCTGACGTATTGACTGCACAAGAGTTTCTCACCGGCGGGCCCCTGCGCAGGCGCGCAGGGCATCAATCCTGTCGGTGGCCAGCCACGCGACGAGTCGTCGAGGCGATCAGTCCTTGGCGCGTTCGACGTAGCTGCCGTCCTCGGTCATCACGACGACGCGGGTGCCGACGCCGATGTGGGGTGGGACCATGGTCTTGGCGCCGTTCGAGAGGGTCGCCGGCTTGAACGAGGAGGAGGCAGTCTGGCCTTTTACCACCGGCTCGGTCTCGGTGATTTCGAGGGTGACGCGGGCCGGGAGTTCGATGGCGATAGCGAAGCCTTCGAAGGTCTTCAGATAGACCAGCATGCCATCGGCGAGGAAGGCGCCCTGGTCGCCGACGACGTCCTCGGACACGGCGAGTTGCTCGTAGGAGACCGGGTCCATGAAGTGGTAGCCCTCGGCGTCGTGATAGAGGAACTGGTATTCGCGCTCATCGACGTCGGCTTTCTCGACCATCTCGACAGTGCGCCAGCGGCCGACCACCTTAACGCCGTCGACCATGCGGCGCATGTTGACGTTGGTGATCGAGTTGCCCTTGCCGGGGTGGACGTTTTCGGCGGTGAGCACCACGTGGAGCTTGCCGTCCTGCTCGACCACATGACCCTTGCGGAGCGAGGAGGCGATGACCTTGACCATTACTTCTTCCTTGTTCAACGGTTGGCGGCGGCCTAGAGAGCGGCAACGGAGGGCCGGCGGACGCGCTGATCTGACTATTCGGTGCCGCCCGATACCCTAATTCCGCGAAAACCGCCAGTCCCGAGCCGAAAGACGCCGACCTTGTCCGCTTCCTCATCAGTCCCGCCGGTCTCTCCGTGGTGGACGCCTTTGCGCCACGCCGACCGGCGTCCGGCGCTACTGGCGCGGAACCGGATCGAGCTGGCGCTGCGGACGTATCTCGCGGCGCGGGACTTCGTGATGGTGGACCCGCCTGGGTTGCAGCGGAGCCCGGGCAACGAGACGCACCTGCACGCTTTCGCCACGACCGCGATCGGCAATGATGGGGTGGGGGAGACGCTTTATCTCCACACCTCGCCGGAATTCTCGATGAAGAAGCTGCTGGCGGCGGGGGAGCGGCGGATCGCAAGCCTCGGGCATGTCTGGAGAAATCGGGAGCGGAGTGCGCTGCACCATCCCGAGTTTACGATGCTGGAGTGGTATCGGGCGGGGGAGGCGTATGACGCGGTGATCGCCGATTGCGTGGCCATGCTGCGGATTGCGGCGGAGACGGCGGGCGGCAGCGTGCTGCGGTTCCTGGGGCGGGAGTGCGATCCGTTCGCGGAGCCGGAGCGGCTGGGAGTTGTCGAGGCTTTTCAACGGTTTGCGGGGATCGATCTGTTCGCGACGATGGATGCCGAGGGCGAAACCGACGCTGACGCGCTGGCGGGTGAGATGCGGCGGGTGGGGCTGGAGGTGCCGGGGGAGTATACTTGGTCGTACCTGTTCAGCCGGGTGCTGGTGGAAAAAGTCGAGCCAAATCTGGGGCTTGGGCGGGTGACGGTGCTGGATCGATATCCGGCGGCGGAGGCGGCGCTGGCGCGGCGGGCGGCGGATGACCGGCGGGTGGCGGAGCGGTTCGAGCTCTATGCCTGCGGAGTGGAGCTGGCGAACGGGTTTGGCGAACTCACAGATGCGCCTGAACAGCGCCGCCGGTTTGCCGCAGAGATGAACGAAAAACAACGGCTCTACGGTGAAACCTATCCGCTGGATGAAGAGCTGCTGGCGGCGCTGCCGTTGATGGATGAAACCAGTGGCGTGGCGCTGGGGTTTGACCGGCTGGTGATGCTGGCGGTGGGCGCGCGGCGGATCGAGGACGTGCTGTGGGTGCCGGTGGTCGGAGGCGACAGATGAAGCAGGATCGCGCGATACGGACGGCGGGTGAACTGGTCTCGGCAGGGCTGCTCGATGCCGAGCGGCTGGGTGAGGCGGAGGAGGTGGCGAAGAAGTACGCCATTGCCATTACACCGGCGATGGCGGGGCTGATCGACCGAGACGATCCGAACGATCCGATCGCCAGACAGTTCGTGCCTGATATCGCCGAGCTGAGCGTGACGCCGGAGGAGCGGGCGGACCCAATCGGGGACCTGACGCATTCGCCGGTCGAGGGGATCGTCCACCGCTATCCCGACCGGGTGCTGCTGAAGGCGGTGCATGTCTGCCCGGTCTATTGCCGGTTCTGCTTCCGCCGCGAGATGGTCGGGCCCGAGGGGCTGGGGACGCTGACGCCGGAGGCGATGGATGCCGCGATCGGATACATCGCCGGTCATCCCGAGATCTGGGAAGTGATCCTCACCGGCGGCGATCCGCTGGTGCTGTCGGCGCGGCGGCTTGAGGAGATGATGGTCCGGCTCAGGGACATTGCGCACGTGAAGATCGTGCGCTTCCACAGCCGGGTGCCGGTGGTGGAGCCGGAGCGGGTCGACGACAAGCTGATCGCGGCGCTCAAAGCCAGCGGCAAGACCACCTATGTGGCGATGCACGCCAACCATCCGCGCGAACTGACGCCGGCGGCGCGAGCGGCGGCGGGGCGGCTGGTCGATGCGGGCGTGGTGATGCTCAGCCAGTCGGTGCTGCTGCGCGGCATCAATGACGATGCGGACGTGCTGGCGGAACTGATGCGCGGCTTCGTCGAGATGCGGGTGCGGCCGTACTACCTGCACCATCCGGACCTGGCGCCGGGCACGGCGCATTTCCGGGTGTCGATTGCGGAGGGGCAGGCGCTGGTCAAGGCGTTGCGCGGCCGGGTGTCGGGGCTGTGCCAGCCGACCTATGTGCTGGATATCCCGGGTGGCTACGGCAAGGCGCCGATTGCGGCCAGCAATGTAGAGGCGACGGGCGAGGGCGCGTATGCCGTGTCGGACTGGCAGGGCGGGGTGCATGCGTATCCGCCGGTGGGCGACTACGAGGCGCCATGAGCTCGCCGTTTCCCTGGCCGGAGGAGCGCGTTGCGCACTACACGGCGTACCGGGTGCCCGAGCCGTTGCAGATAGATGGCAAGCTCGATGAGGCGAGTTGGCGGCAGGCGCCGCGTTCGCCGCGGTTTGTCGATCTGATTACCGGGCGGCCGACGGTTCACGATACGCGCGCGGCGGTGCTTTGGGACGACACGTATCTCTACATCGGGTTCGGGGTGGAGGAGCCGTTTGTCGAGGCGACGCTGACCGAGCAGGACTCGCTGATCTGGGGCGAGAATGATGTCGAGGTGTTCGTCGCTGGGGCGGACGCGTATTACGAGCTTGAGATCAACGCTCTGGGGACGATCTACGAGGCGTTCTTCGTCTGGGAAGATGCGTATGAGCGCGGGGGCTACAGCAAGGCCGCCGAGTTCTCGCGCACGGCACCGGGTGCCAAGCCGTGGAACGGCGTCGGGTTTGATCGCCACCCTCGGGGAGCGCGGCTCGGGTTCTTCAACTGGGATCTACCCGGCATCAAGAGCGCGGTAACGGTCGACGGGACGATCAATGACAATAGCGACCGGGATCGCGGCTGGACGGTGGAGATCGCGATCCCGTGGGCGGGGATGCAGTGGTTAGCGACGGACGGGCGGTCGCTGCCGCCTCGTGATGGCGACACCTGGCGGATGGATTTCTCGCAGTTCAACACCTATCGCGCGGCGCAACCGGCGGAGGACTCGAGCGGTTGGGTGTGGAGTGCGCATGGGGTGTGGGATTCCCATGTTCCGGAGCTGTTTCCGTACATCCACTTCTCAACCGAGCTGGTGGGAAGCCAGAAGTAGGACCTAGTCGCTGGCCTTCAGCATTTCGGACAACTTCTTGGTGGTGCTCCAGCTGCGGATGGTCATGGACTTGTAGAGTGGCGAGGCCACTATCTTGCTCAGCCGGCTCTTGGTGCGGAGCGCACTGACGCGCTGCGAATAGACGACGCCGTGGCCGGGCCAGACCATGTCGACGCCCTCGCGCGGCGCGAAGGCCGGCATCGCATCGGCGGTCTTGATGCCCATCAGGAAGATGGCATCGCTGTGGTGCTTGTCGGGCTGCTCGCCGAAGCCTTTCGGCTTCTTGTCGACGACGGCCTGGAACTCATCGCTGGAGAGCGCCAGGACCTTGATGATCGAGCTGTCGAGCTTGAA
>JBKJMF010000434.1:0-15978 GCA_046596525.1 Devosia sp.
GAAGCGGGACCGGCGAGGCGTTTGCCCCGTAGCGGTAGTCCGCGAATGAATGAGGCTCACGCCTCGCCGGCCGGCCGGGGTTTTGGGCCTATGCCACCAGGGCCGGGGCGCATCCCCTGCCGCATCGCGGGAACGATGGGACCTCGGTCGGCGGCCGGAATGCCAGCACCGCGTTTCCTTGCTCCCACCCGGCTCATGCGTGCCAGGCTTCGCCCCTTGGGCCGCCCCACATTGAGCAACCCCTCGCGTGATAGCGGCTTGACCGGCGAACCGGTCCTTGCCGTGATGGTTTCCGCCTGAACTGCTGCGACCCGCAGCCCACCCGGTCTCCACCGCACCAACCACTCGTCATGATCTCGCTTCGGTGCAGCGGATGGGGCGAGAGTCGCATGGGTGGGGATGTGGGGGGATAGATCGGTGCAAGATTCTCGCAACGCCTTGCCTCACCTCACGATTGTGGCCCCGATCACCCCCCCATCCTCCCCCGTCAGAGGGGGAGGTGCCGATCGACTTGGTGGCGAGATCGAGCATCACCCACCGGCTGTCATCCCGGCGGAAGCCGGGACCCAGTGCGCCGCACGCTCCACCCGAATGGAGCATTCCGACCTTGCTGTGATGGACCGGATGGGGTCGTGCACACCTAACCGTCAGAGCCGTGGGTCCCGGCGTTCGCCGGGATGACGGCCGGTGGGCGGAAGTGATAGGAGCGGTTGGTTGCCTTACTTCAAGTTCTCGGCGAAGAACGTGGCGAACGATCCCTCCACCAAGGCGGTGACTGCCGGCTGGTCGCTGTAAAAGCCGTAGCCATGGTCGGCGTCGGGGACGAGCACGATCTTGGCGGCCGGGTAGGCGGTGACCACCGCCTCGTTGACCTCCGCGGGGACCACCGTGTCCTTTTCGCCATGGACCACCAGCACCGGACCCTTATAGGCACTGATGGCGTCGAGTGGCTTCGATGCGATCAGCTCGTCGAACCACTTCTTGCTCAGCTTCTGCTGCTGGCCGTACTGGGTGGTGAAATCGGCATAGCCCTTGTCGGTCGATGCCTCGGCATAAAGTCGCTGGTACTCATTGGGGCCGCCGAAGAAGCCGTTCAGCAGTTCTTCGCCCCAGTTCGCCGAGGGCGCCAGAAGGCCTACCGCCTTGTACGGGTTGTCCGGCGAGCCGGCGATGGTCAGCGCGATGCGGCCGCCCATGCTGTAGCCGAGGATGCCGAGCTTGTCGGCGGCGACCGGATAGTTTGCGAGCATGTAGGCGAGGCTGGCGTTCGAGTCCGAGATCATGTTCGACATGTAGCCCTCGGTGAACGACTCCTTGCTGTCGCCGCTGCCGGGGAAATCCATGCGGATCGTGAGAATGCCGGCGTCCGCCAGGGCCTTGGCAAGCTTGGCGAAGCCGCCTCCCTCCTGCCGGCCGCCGCCATGGCCATGGTTCATCACCACGGCAGGGAACGGTCCTTCGCCATCGGGAACGACGACCGTGGCGGGAACGGCGCGGGCGCCATTCATTATCGTCACTTCGTTGACCGTTTCGGCGCGCGCCATCGACCCGGCCGCGAGGGCAAGGGAGACTGCAACCAACATCGTCATTCCGGTCTTCACGATCTGCATAGGCGCTTTCCCTTTGAAGGTTCTGAGAAAATCTGACTGACAAGGTTGTCATCGGTCGTGTGAAACTGTCAACGGACCGGCGATGCGGGTCAGGCCCGCGCCAAACGAACAGCGAAGCGGCGATGGGCGCCGGTCGTGAAGAACAGCGTCAGTGCTTGTTCTTTTGCTTGTTCTTGCCAGGGTTGCCCTGCTCGGTGGGGCCTTCGGAGCCTTCGCCACCGTTCCCGAGCCCGTTGTTGCCTTTCACTTCGACCGTCGGCTCCGGCAGCGGAACTACTGGCGGCGGAGGATTGGTCGCGACGATGCGGCGCAGTTGTTGCCGTTCGGCCGCCCGGACCGGTGCCGCGCATTGCGAGGGCCGGGTGACCCGGAACTCCCGCAACAGGCGCGATTGCGAGGCGACATAGGGGAAGGCGGTGCCGGCTAGCTCGGCCCGATCCGCTTCGCGGGTGACGAGGTCGGCTTCGCGCCTTGAGACCAGTTGTGCCACGCCGCAGCGTTCGGTGAGCGTCACGCACTCTCCCGCGGTGGGGCAGAGGACCACGCCGCCCTCGAACAGCACGACGCTGGTGCGTCCGGTCTTACGCTCGACGGTGAAGTCGAATTCAGTGCCGCGGATACCGATCGTGCCGGTGGGCGTCGCGATCCGGTAGGCGTTCTTGTCGCCCTTGCCAGTGATGAAGCGGAACGTGCCGGCCAGCGCGTTGATCGCGAATTTCTCCGGCGTGCCGTCACTTCTGAGCAGATAGCGCTCGATCACCAGGGTCGAACCGCGGCCGATAACGAGGCGGGTCTGGTCGGAAAACAGCACCTGCACTTCGCCATTGAGACCAGTGACTACGGTCTCGCCTTCGCGTAACTCGGCGCCCTGGACAAGCAGAACGCGGTCCTGCCCCAACCCGCCGGTCGCCTCTGGCTGGACCTCGGCGACCTGGCCAAGTGATTCCGCCGCAGTGGCGTTCGCCGCCAGCAGCGCGATCAGAAGTGCAAAGCATATCCGAAGAAGCAGCACGACCGTGGACCCCGATCCCTGTTCGATTGCGCATTAAGACTTTGTTTAGAACAGAGTTCAACTGCCAAATGATCAAGTCATTGCGAGCAGCGAACGCATTTGTCTTGCCTCGGTGGCCGCCTACGCAGCGATCGCCTTGGCCGCGCGTCCCACCACGTCCTCGAACATCGTCGTCGTCAACACGCCAGTGTTCGTGTTGTACCTCGAGCAGTGGTAGCTATCGAACAGCGTGGCGCCGCTGGTGAGCGAGTGTTCAGCACCGTGGCCGAAGGCGAATTTCGAGCGCTTTTCGCCCAGCGTCGACAACAGGGAATCGTGGGCGATGCGGCCGAGCGCCAGGAAGGCGCGGGGGCGGTGGACCTCGATGGCGGCGCCGAGGAATGGGCGGCAGGTCTTGATTTCGTCGCCGGTCGGCTTGTTCTGCGGCGGGACGCACCGTACCGCGTTGGCAATCAACACGTTCTGCAGCTCGAGCCCATCGTCGGGGCGCTGCTGGTAGTGGCCGGTGGCGAGGCCGAACTTTTCAAGCGTGGCGTAGAGCAGATCGCCGGCATAGTCGCCGGTGAACGGGCGGCCGGTGCGGTTGGCGCCCTTGAGGCCCGGCGCGAGACCGACGATCATCAGCCCCGGATGCGCGTCGCCCCAGGTCGGCACCGGACCGTTGAAGAAATCCGGATAGGACCGCTGGTTGTCGTGGCGGAACGCCACGAGGCGGGGGCAGCGCGGGCAATCGTGCGGCGGATTGGTCTCAGGCAAGTGGCAACCGTGGGAAGGGGACTCAGGTCCCCTTAGGGTCCACGGTCGCCATGGTGCGGTCAACCGCCGCGGTCCGGTCGGCAACCGCGGTGGTGCGGTCGACCGGCGGGGTGCGGCCGACGATCTTGGCGAGATCGGCGACATCCATGAAGAAATCGGCCTGCCGGCGGAGGTCGTCCGCGATCATCGGGGTCGGCGTGGTAAGCGTCGAAACCACGGTAACCCGTTTGCCCTTGCGCTGCAGCGCCGCGACCAGTGCGGTGAAATCGCCATCGCCCGAGAACAGCACCAGGTGATCGTAGAACGCGCTCATCTCGAGGGCATCGACGGTCAGTTCGATGTCCATGTTGCCCTTGATCTTTCGACGCCCCGAGGAGTCGGTGAACTCCTTGGCCGGCTTGGTCACGACGGTAAAGCCGTTGTAATCGAGCCAGTCGATGAGCGGGCGAATGGAGGAGTATTCCTGATCTTCCACGAGCGCGGTGTAGTAGTACGCACGCAGCAAGTAGGACTTGGACTGAAACTCCGCGAGCAGCCGGCGATAGTCGATATCGACGCCGATGGCCTTGCTGGTCGCATAGAGATTCGCGCCGTCGATGAAGAGAACTATCTTCTCGCGCGGATCAATTGACATGCCTGTTCTCCTGGCCGGGGCGGCCGGCCTCTCAGGCTGCCCGGCATCAATCATCTGTGGCTTACCGCCGTTCGAGGAGGTAGCCGATTTACGATAGGTCCGCTCCCTAAGTTCGGAATACGCGCTTATTCCCGGGAATTTGCAATCCCGATAAATATGGAGCGATCCGGTCCTGTTTCGCCCATCGGCCCAAGCTATTGTTCCGTCACACGAAACGGAAAGTGTGTAGGGCTCACGTGGCTGTGGTAAAACACGCTGTTGTGTCCTCGAACCGAAAACCTTGTGCCCGCTGGCATGCTCGTGTATGAGGGCCGCTTGATCCCACAATTTGGAGACGTACGTGGCCCGCGTCACCGTCGAAGACTGCATTGAGAAGATCGAGAACCGCTTCGACCTGGTTCTGATGTCCGCTCATCGCGCCCGCATGATCTCGGCCGGCTCGTCGATCACCGTCGATCGCGACAACGACAAGAACCCCGTCGTGGCGCTGCGTGAGATCGGCGACGGCACCATTTCTCCTGAAGACCTGCGCGAGGACCTGATCCACTCGCTGCAGAAGTATGTCGAAGTCGACGAGCCCGAGAGGCACGCCGCTCCGCTGCTCGACGCCAATGCCGACCAGGATGGCGATACCTTCGACACCATCAGCGAAGACGAACTGCTCCGCGGCATCGAATCTCTGGCTCCGCCCGAACGTCGCGACGATTGATCGGCGGCTGATCTCGCATATATAGTCTTGAGGCGTCGGGCGTTTCCGCCCGGCGCCTTTTTGTTTGCATCGCCGCTAAAGCACGAATTTTTTGAGCCGCCGAGGCGGGGCCGCGTAGGAGTGCGGCAACCCCATGATGCGTCAGTACGAACTCGTCGAACGGGTGCAGGCCTATAACCCCAATACCGACGAGGCGCTCCTCAACAAGGCCTACGTCTATGCGATGCAGAAGCATGGCACGCAGAAACGTGCCTCCGGCGATCCGTACTTCGCCCACCCGCTCGAAGTCGCCGCCATCCTCACCGACCTGAAGCTCGATGACGCCTCGATCGCGGTGGCGCTGCTGCACGACACCATCGAGGACACCGACGCGACACGCACCGAGATCGACCAGCTGTTCGGCTCGGAGATCGGCGCCATTGTCGACGGGCTGACCAAGATCGACCGGCTGCAACTGGTGACGCGCGAGGAAGCGCAGGCGGAGAATCTCAGGAAGCTGCTGCTCGCCATTTCGGCCGACGTGCGGGTGCTGCTGGTCAAGCTCGCGGACCGGCTGCACAACATGCGCACGCTGGATTTCATGCCGGAGCAGAAGCGCAAGCGCATTGCCACCGAGACCATGGATATCTATGCGCCGCTGGCCGGCCGCATGGGCATGCAGGACATGCGCCAGGAACTCGAGGACCTGGCGTTCAAGACGCTGCAACCCGACCACTACCAGGCCATCACCGACCGGCTCGACGAGATGAAGTCGGAGTTCGCCGACACCATCAAGACCATCAAGACCGAACTCAGCGAGAAGCTGAAGGGCGACGGCATCGATGCGCGGGTCTCGGCGCGGGTGAAATCGCCGTGGTCGATCTTTACGAAGATCGAGCGCAAGCAGATCGCGCTGGAGCAGCTCTCCGACATGATCGGCTTTCGGGTGATCGTGCCGACTATAGCGGATTGCTACCGGGCGCTGGGGATCGTCCACACCAACTGGAAGGTCGTGCCCGGGCGCTTCAAGGACTACATCTCGGTCCCCAAGCACAACGACTACCGCTCGATCCACACCACCATCGTCGGGGTCGGGCGGCAGCGCGCCGAACTGCAGATCCGCACCGAGGACATGCACCGGATCGCCGAGTTCGGCATTGCGGCGCACGCGCTCTACAAAGAGGGCGCCACCGACATCCACAAGATCGAGAATGAATCCAAGGCCTTCGTCTGGCTGCGCTCGACCATCAGCCACCTGACAGCGGGGGCTTCGACCGAGGACTTCCTCGAGTACACCAAGCTCGAATTGTTCCAGGACCAGGTGTTCTGCTTCACCCCGCGCGGCCGGCTGATCGCGCTACCGCGCGGCGCCACGCCGATCGATTTCGCCTATTCGCTCCATACCGACATCGGCGACACCTGCGTCGGCGCCAAGATCAACGGGCAAATTGTTCCGTTGGTCACCCAATTGCGCTCGGGCGACGAAGTCGAGATCATCCGCGACCAGAACCACCTGCCGCCGTCGAACTGGGAGACCATCGCGGCAACCGGCAAGGCCCGCGCCGCCATTCGCCGCGCGGTACGCCAGCAGGCGCAGGCCCGTGCCTATGCGCTGGGCGAGCACATGGTCTCGATCCTCCTCGAACGCGAGGGTACCGGTTTCGATGAGGCGGAGTTCAAGCAGCTGGCAGAGGGGCTAGGGCAATCGAGCAAGCGCGAGCTGCTCATCGCGCTCGGCGAGGGCAAGATCAGCGGCGAGGATCTCGACACCCGCGTCATGGACGTGAAGGGCATCAAGCGACGGCGGAAGAAGATCGACCTTCCGGTGCCCGACAAGGCCGAGGGCTGGTTTGCGCTGAAGGCCACCGAGCAGTTTCGCTTTCGTGTGCCGGGCAACCCGCGTTCCGGCCCACGTGCCAAGGGGGCGCTGACCCAGCTCGATTTCAACACCAAGGTCGAGGTGTCGCCGGAGGGCGTAGTGCCGGGCGACCGGCTGGTCGGCATCATGACACCGGACACCCCGATCATCATCTACCCGATCCACTCCGACGCACTGTCCGATCTCTATGACAGCGACGTCGCCTGGATCGACGTGCGCTGGGACACCAGCGGACGTGAGGACCGCGATTATCCGTGCGTCATCTCGATGCATGCGCAGAACAAGCCGGGGTCGCTGGCGCAGATCTCGACGGTGATTGCCGCATGCGAGGCCAACATCCATAATCTGGTGATGCGCATGGAATCGCCCGACTTTCACCGGTTCATCTTCCAGATCGAGGTCCGCGACCTTGCCCAGCTCACCGACGTGTTGAACTCGCTGAAGCTGGCGGCCGGGATTTCGGACGTGCAGCGCGCCACGGTGGCCGAGGCGCGGGCGCTCGACCGGCTGGAATGGACTGCGCCCGAACGGCAAGAGGAGCCCGCGTGACCACCGACGAAGTACTGGACCTGTTCCGCGAGAGCGGTGCGCTGCTCGAGGGGCATTTCATCCTGTCATCGGGCCTGCGCTCGCCGGTCTTCCTGCAGAAGGCGCGGGTGTTCATGCATCCGGCCAAGGCTGAAAAGCTCTGTCGGGCACTGGCGGAAAAGATCCGGGCGGCAGGCTACGGCGACGTCAGCCAGATCGTTTCACCGGCGGTGGGCGGCATCATTCCGGGGTACGAGACGGCGCGGCACCTCGGCGTGCCGGCGATCTACACCGAGCGCGTCGAGGGCAAGTTCGAACTGCGCCGCGGCTTCGAGCTGAAGCCCGGGGAGAAGGTGATCATCGTCGAGGACATCGTCTCGACCGGGATCTCGATCAGGGAATGTATCGAGGCGATCCGGAAGACCGGCGCTAATGTCGTGGCCGCCGCGTGCCTGATCGACCGTTCGGCCGGCGAGGCGGACGTGGGCGTGCCGCTGGTCTCGCTCGTCCAATACAAGGTACCGGCCTACCCGGCCGACGCACTGCCGCCTGAGCTGGCAGCCATCCCGGCGGTCAAGCCGGGCTCGAGGGGATTGGCGTGATCATCGGGCTGGGCAACGACCTGTGCGACATCAAGCGGGTCGAGAAGACGCTGGAGCGCTATGGCGAGCGCTTCACGCATCGGATATTCACCGAGATCGAGCGGCAGAAATCCGACCGGCGGGCGCAGCGAGCGGCCTCCTACGCGAAGCGTTTCGCGGCCAAGGAAGCCTGCTCGAAAGCGCTGGGGACCGGCCTTAGTTTCGGCGTTTATTGGCGCGACATGGGCGTCGTGAATCTCCCCTCGGGCAAGCCCACCATGAAGTTGACCAATGGTGCCGCCCGGATGCTGGAACGGCTTGTTCCGGCTGGTCACAAGCCACATATCCACCTGACCATTACCGACGACGGCGGCATGGCCCAGGCGTTCGTCATTATCGAGGCGCTGCCCGGTTGACCGGGTGGCAGCCCTCCCGTAACCACTTGGCCCTTCAGGGCAGAGGCGAGAAATGAGCCAGTCGATGTCGAAAGCCGAAGCCAAGGCCGGCAAGAAGAAGAACGAGCTGCTCGAAACGATCATCGTGATCATCGAGGCGCTTGCGATCGCCCTGATCTTCCGTACGTTCCTCTATCAGCCATTCTCCATCCCTACCGCTTCGATGCAGCAGACGCTGATGATTGGCGACTATTTCATCGCCAACAAGTGGACCTGGGGTTTCGGCAAGTACTCGTTCCCGATCGCGCTGCCGTTCAATGGCCGCATCTTCGGCAGCGAGCCCAAGCGCGGCGACGTCGCGGTGTTCCGCAACGAAATCACCAACGAGGACTACATCAAGCGCGTCATCGGCATGCCGGGCGACCGCATCCAGATGAAGGAGGGGCGCCTCTACATCAACGACGTGATGGTCGAGCGCACCCAGACCGGCACCGCCGAGGACACCGACAGCTACATGACCACGGTGCCGGTGACGGTCTACACCGAGACGCTGCCTAACGGCGTCACCCACACCATCCAGGAAATCTCCGACGACCAGCCGCTCGACAACACGGCTGAGTACGTCGTCCCGGCTGGCCACTTCTTCATGATGGGCGACAACCGCGACCGCTCCGCCGATAGCCGCGTGCTGAGCCAGGTCGGCTACGTGGCGCTCGACAATTTCATTGGCAAGGCCGAGGCACGGTTCTTCTCGATCAAGAACAACATCGCCCCGTGGCAGCTGTGGGAATGGCCGGCCAACGTCCGCTGGGACCGGATGTTCCAGTCCGTGAACTGATGGGGAAGGGGCGCACGCACGAAAAGCTCGAGGCACGTCTGGGATATCGCTTTGCCGATCCCGACCTGCTGGATCGTGCGCTGACCCACTCCAGCGCGGTTTCTCCCGGCAAGCGCATCGAGCGCTCCTATCAGCGGCTGGAGTTTCTCGGCGACCGGGTGCTCGGCCTCGTCGTCGCCGACATGCTTTATCGCCGTATGCCGAAGGCCAATGAGGGCGACCTGTCGCGCTCGCTCAATACATTGGTGCGCAAGGAAACCTGCGCCGCCATTGCCCGGCAGCTCGATCTTGGCTCCGAGATGAACCTCGGTGACAGCGAGGCACGTACCGGCGGGGCGACCAAGGAAGCCATCCTTGGCGACATCGCCGAGGCGGTGATCGGTGCCGTCTTCTGCGATGGCGGCCTCGGCAAGGCCTATGAGATCGTCGAACGGCTGTTCGGGGAACAGCTCGATCAGGCCGGTACCGTCCGGGCCGACCCCAAAACCACGCTGCAGGAATGGGCGCAAGGCAGGGGCCTCGAGCCGCCGCTTTACGCCGAGATCGAACGCACCGGCCCCGACCACGCGCCGGAATTCACCATTGCCGTGCGGTTGGGCAAGTACTCCGACATCACCGCGACCGGCCCCTCCAAGAAGCTCGCCGAGCACAAGGCCGCCGAGGCTTTCCTCATCCGAGAGAAAGTCTGGCGCGACACAATATGACCGACAAGAACGAAATGCCCGAGGCAACCGAGCTTCCCGAAGCCGGCGAAAACACCCGCTGCGGCTTCGTCGCACTGGTGGGCGCGCCCAATGCCGGAAAATCCACGCTCCTCAACTCGCTGGTGGGCACCAAGGTGTCGATCGTCACGCACAAAGCGCAGACCACTCGCGCCCAAATTCGCGGCGTGGTGACCGAGGGCGACGGTCAGATCATCTTTGTCGACACCCCAGGTATCTTCGCGCCCAAGCGCCGGCTCGATCGCGCCATGGTCGATGCGGCCTGGATCGGGGCGGGCGACGCCGATTTCGTGGCGCTGATCGTCGACGTCGAGCGCGGCATCACGCCGGAACTGGAATCACTGATCGAGGGGCTCGACAAGGTCCCGCACGACAAGATCCTGGTGCTGAACAAGGTCGACCTGATCAAGCGCGAAACGCTGCTCGGGCTATCGGAGCGGCTGAACGGCATGCTCCGCTTCCAGCGCACCTTCATGATTTCGGCGCTGAAGGGTGACGGCGTCAAGGACATGCTCGACTGGTGCCTGAAGCGCATCCCGCTTGGACCCTGGCACTTCCCCGAGGACCATCTCACCGACCTGACGATGGCGATCACCGCCGCCGAGGTGACGCGCGAGAAGCTGTTCCTCCGCATCCACGACGAGATTCCCTACAACGCCACGGTCGAAACCGAGAAGTTCACCATCCAGAAGGATGGCTCGTATCGCATCGACCAGGTGATCTACGTCACCCGCGACACCCACAAGAAGATCGTGCTGGGCGCCGGCGGCCAGACCATCAAGTCGATCGGCGCGGAGTCACGCAAGGAACTGATGGAGATATTCGAGGTGCCGGTGCACCTGTTCATGTTCGTCAAGGTCCGCGAGAAATGGGGCGACGACCCCGAGCGCTACCGCGAGATGGGGCTGGAGTACCCGCACCAGAAGTGAGCGCGTCCTCTCACCGCGTGACCGCCAATGCAATGGGACGGTGAGGGCCTGATCGTCGGCGTTCGCCGCCATGGCGAGTCGAGCGTCATCGCGGAGGTGATGGTCGAGGGTCGAGGGCGGCATCTCGGACTGATCCGCGGCGGCCGGTCATCGAAGCTCGCCGCCACCCTGCAGCCGGGGAACTCGGTGCAGCTCACCTGGCGCGCGCGGCTCGAAGAGCATCTCGGCACCTTCACGCTCGAACTCACCGAAGCCCGTGCCGCGGCGCTGATCGCCGACCGGCTCCGGCTCTACGCCAGCCAGCTGGTCTGCGAACATTTGCGGCTGCTGCCGGAGCGCGACCCGCATGACCGGCTGCTCGGCCTCGCCATCCGCATCCTCGACCAGCAGGGCACGGCGCTGGAGCTGGGCGCCTCGGTAGCGCGGTTCGAACTGATCCTGCTCGATGAGCTGGGCTTCGGGCTCGACCTCAGCAGTTGCGCCGCCACCGGTGCGACCCGCGATCTGACGCACGTCTCACCGAAATCCGGCCGTGCCGTCAGCCGCGTGGCCGCCGAGCCCTATCTCGATCGGTTGTTGCGCCTGCCGCCATTCCTGATCGGGCACGCCGATCCCACTCCGGCGGACGTCGGCGATGCCTTTGCCCTGACCGGACACTTCCTCGATATGCATGTCTGGCTGCCGCGCCAGTTGCAGCCGCCGGCGATCAGGGAAACGTTCGTGGGGCTGGTGAGTTAGGTTCACATCGGAGGATGTCATGACCGGTCCACGCATAGATACCGCATCCAAGATCATCGCAGCGTCGCCAGAGGCGATCTACCAAGCCTTCGTGGATCGGGAAGCGCTGCTGGCCTGGCTGCCGCCCGAAGGGATGACGGGCGAGATCCTCGCCTTCGAGCCCCGCGCGGGCGGGGCGTTCCGGATGGCGCTACGCTATCCCGAGGCCGATCGGGGCAAGACCACCGAGGACACCGACGTGGTTGACGCCGAGTTCGCCGAACTCATTCCCGGCAAGCGTGTGGTGCAACTGGTGAAGTTCAGGAGCGATGACCCGGCCTTTGCCGGGACGATGCGGATGGTGTGGGACCTCGAGCCGGCACCGGAGGGCACCAGGGTGATCATTCTGGCCGAGGACGTGCCGGAGGGGATCAGCAAGGAAGATCACGATACCGGGCTGCGTTCGTCGCTGGATAACCTCGAAGCCTATGTGACGCGCGCCTAAGCGTACTTCGCCGGCTTCGGTCCGGCGGGCGGTGGCGGCTCCTCGCCACCCAGCTTGCGCTTGAGTTTGCCCAGCGCCAGCGATTGCATCTGGAACGGCGTGGCGCTGAGCGGGGCGATCACCACCACCTCTGTGCCGGTCGCCTCGTCGATGGCGGCGACGCGCATCTGCGGGCCGACCTGGGTGAATTCGAAGAGGACGCGGCCGGACGGGATGTTGTCACCACGCCCGGCCATTGCGATCAGGCTTCCGAGAAGTTGACGAGCCCCTGCGCGTCGAACTGGTAGACGTCGTCGCGGAAGCTCACCGTGCCCTGCCGGTTGGCCCAGGCAGTGATGTAGGTGGTGTGGATCGGCACCTGCACGTCCAGCTTGATGTCTTCGCGCACGCCCTGGGCCCATGCGGCCTGAACGCTCGGCACGTCCCAGCCACCACCATTGTCGCGCAGTAGCCAGGCCACCAGCTCCTCGATGTTTTCGCAGCGCATGCAGCCGGAGGAGTGGAAGCGGGCATTCTCGCCGAACAGCGCCTTCTGCGGCGTGTCGTGCATGTAGACGTCGTACTTGTTGTAGAAGTCGATCTTGCAATGACCCATCGAGTTCTCGCCGCCCGGATCCTGCCGGAAAGTGTACTTCACCGCCTCGGTGGTCGACCAGTCGATCTGGGTCGGCGGAATCTCGTTGCCATTGCCGTCGAAGATGCGGATGCGGAACTTGGTCAGGTACTCCGGATCTTCGTTCATGTACTTGATCATGTCCTTCTCGATGATGCTCTTGGGCACCGTCCAGTAGGGATTGAATTTCACCTGGAAGATCTTCGAGTTAAGGATCGGCGTGGCGCGGTCGACCTTGCCGACGACCGAGTTGTGGCGCTGCACCACCTGCGCACCCTCGACAGCCTCAACGGTCGCCGCCGGGATATTCACCGCGACATAGCGATCGGAGAGCGCCGACGCCCACTGGTCGATGCGCTGGGCGTTGAGGCGGAGCTGGTTGAGCCGGTAGTCGGCGGGGACGGCGAGCGCGTAGAATGTCGCTTCGTCCACCTGGCCGTGGATGACGAGGCCGTGGCGGGCCTGGAACAGGCGGACCGCGGCGTCGAGCCCCGCGTCGAACTCGTCGTTGACGCGCTTTTCGAGCGGCATGTCACCGTTGATCATCAGGCGGCGCTTCAGCAGCGCAGCAGCGCGGCGGGATTCACCGAGTTTCAGTCCGAAGGTTTCGCGGGTCGGCGCTTCCCAGCTGCCGTTGGCGGCGATGAACGCTTCGTAGTTCTGGATCGCGAGCTGCAGGTTATAGGAGGTGTCGTAGCTCAGGATCGGTTCGATCGTATCGACGAGGCTCTTGGCGGTGGCGGTGTTGCCTTCCTGGTCGACGCTCTTGATCCGCTTCTCCTTGTTGAGGGAGTCCCAGAAATTGTCTTCCTCTGCCCGCACGATGGCAGGCATGGACAACCCGGCGCCCAGGGCCACCATGGAGGTCAGGAGGTTCCGTCGATTCAGCCGCATCTAGTCACCCACAGTCGGACGTCGGAGAGGTCGTTCCTCATAGCATCGCCCCGTTATGTCACCAACGCGGTCAAGCAGGTGTGAACCGCCGGCCGTTCCGATACACAAAACCAAGGGACTTGCAGCGACAGAGGGGTCGGCCTGCAATTGCTTCGATGCATAGCCGAATTCTGGGCATAAATAAGAAACGCCGGCTTAAGGCCGGCGCTTGCTGAACTCATTGTGGCCGCGATGCCACACTGGCTGGTAAGAGCTTGGGTCGGATCGAGCTCCGCCCGGGATCAGAGCTTGTAGAGGATCTGGTCGACCCAGAAGCGCTCCAGCCGGCCGAGTGCCTTGTTGAGGCCCTCGAAGGTCTCGCCGTTGAGGCCGCCGACCTTCTCGATCGACTTCAGGTGACGATCATAGAGTTCGTCGATCACCTCGGCCACTTCCTCACCCTTGGGAGTGAGGCGGATACGGACCGAACGGCGGTCGGAACGCGAACGCTCCTGGAAGATGTAACCGGTCTCGACCAGCTTCTTCAGGTTGTACGAGACGTTCGAGCCGAGATAGTAGCCACGCGAGCGCAGCTCACCGGCGGTCATCTCGGCGTCGCCGATGTTGAACATCAGCAGCGCCTGGACGGGGTTGATATCGTCCCAGCCCATCCGGTCGAACTCGTCCTTGATCAGATCGAGCAGCCGGCGATGGAGCCGTTCGACACGGCTGACGGCTTCTAGGTAGAGCGGCTTCAGCCCAAGAGCTTCTTCCGGAACCATTGCCTCTGCGGCGTTGGATTTGATTGCCATTTGTGCCTCACTGTCCTGTCGTCCTGCGCGATTTCTTCGCGTCTCGTAGGACCCAAATTACGGGTGCCCAAATAAGATGGCCTTAAGCCGTAGACTTAAAACTATCTTACGGAAAAAGTTCAGGAATTTGGCTTTACAAGAGGTAACCAGGGGTCAGAAAATTGTAACCTGAATCGTCCGTTACCTGTGACCTAATCGTGGGCGCGGCGCAGCCGGAAGCTGAGGAAGAACAGCACCGCGATGCTGCCCACCAGCAGCAGCCGGAGGGCAAAGCCGAAGGCGCCCATCTGCACTCCGGGGACCCCGACGAGATAGAGCGCGAGCTCGATGACCGTGGCGCCAACCAGCAGCACTGCGCCCCAGCTGGCACGGATCCAGAGCCCCACAGCAGCGAACAGGCGGGCCAGGCAGAACACGGTGAGGAAGGCGAAGCCAGTAGGGCCGAGCTGGGCGATCGGGCTGACCGCCCCCGACGACACGCCGAGCAGCCGCGACGCATCGGCAAGCCCCAGCAGCAGCGCGATGATCGCGATGATGCGCAGGTAGCGGCCGGCGAGTTCGCTCTTGAAATCCATGCCCGTGGATAGCGCGGATGCGCCAGTGCGACAAGCGCGAGCCTTGGCGCCTTGCCGCGGCGCCTGCTAGAAGCGCGGCGACTGAGCGGAGCGCCGAGATGACCACCAACTGGCCCAAGCACGACATGAGCTTTCTCGGCGGGCGCCGGCAGCGACGGCTGCGCCGGACCGGCTGGATGCGCAATATGGTGCGCGAGACGGTGCTGACGCCGCACGACTTCATCCTGCCGGTGTTCATCATCGACGGGCAGAACGAGCGCACCGCGATCAAGGCCATGCCCGGGGTCGAGCGGCTGAGCGTCGACCTGCTGGTGAAGCTCGCCAAGGATGCGGCGGCCGAGGGTATTCCGGCGCTGGCGCTGTTCCCCAATACGCAGGACGATCGGCGCAACGCCGATGGCAGCGAAGCCTGGAACCCCGACAACCTCACGGCGAAGGCGCTGCGCGCCATCAAGGATGCTGGCGTCGACATCGGCCTCATCACCGACGTCGCCCTCGACGAGTATTCCTCCGACGGGCAAGACGGGCTGGTTCGCGATGGCGAGATTCTCAATGACGAGACCGTCGAGGCGATGATCAAAGCGGCGTTGACGCAGGCGAGGGCAGGGGCTGACGTGATTGCCCCATCGGACATGATGGATGGGCGCGTCGCCGCCATCCGGCAGGCGCTCGACGCCGAGGGTTTCGACCACGTCGCCATCATGGCCTACTCGGCCAAGTTCGCTTCGGTGTTCTATGGCCCCTTCCGTGAGGCCGTCGGCTCGGGTAGCCGCCTCATCGGCGACAAGCGCACCTACCAGCTCGACTACGCCAATTCGGATGAAGCGATGCGCGAAGTGGCGCAGGATATCGCCGAAGGCGCCGACATGGTGATGGTGAAGCCGGGCATGCCCTATCTCGATATCGTGCAGCGCTGCCACGATGCGTTCGACGTGCCGCTATTCGCCTACCAGGTGTCGGGCGAGTACGCGATGATCAAGCTCGCCGGTGCGGCCGGTGCGATCGATGGTGAGGGCGCCATGATGGAGAGCCTCATGGCGTTCAAGCGGGCAGGGTGCGACGGTGTGCTCAGCTACTTTGCGCTCGAGGCCGCGCGGCTGCTCAACGCCTAGGTCCGATTTTCTGCCCCCGACCACTTGTGTGGGACCCAGCGGTCCCCATCTTTTCGTTCATGACACAGGGCAATACCATGAGCGATCACCTTCCCGACCCGTCCACCGCGCCGGAACTGTTCGATGGCGTGCTGCTGCGCCGCGCCGCGGCGTGGCTGATCGACTGCGTGATCATCACCTTCCCGACCCGTCCACCGCG
>JBKJMF010000446.1:0-3120 GCA_046596525.1 Devosia sp.
GGGGCTGTGACATGGGTCCCAGCTTTCGCTGGGATGACACCGGTGCGTTTTTCGAGTATCCGCACCCGACTTTCGCCAGCACGCGGATAGCGCACCGATGAAAATCCTCGTCACCGACCAATCAGGCGTCGAACATGAGCTCGAAGGGCTCGATGGCTGGCGCACGATGGAAGTGATCCGCGACTGGGGCCTCAACATCAAGGCCGAGTGCGGCGGCGCCTGTTCCTGCGCCACCTGCCATGTGTACGTCGATGAGCCCTGGTTCGCCGAACTGTCACCGCCCAGCGATGACGAGGAAGACCTCCTCTATTCGACACTCGACAAGAAGCCGAACTCGCGGCTGAGCTGCCAGATCCTGCTCAACGAGGATCTCGACGGCATGCGGGTCACGCTGGCGCCCAGCGCCGCCAAGGACTCCGAAGCCGCCTGATCTCTGCATATGAAGGAAGCAGCGGGCGTCCGGAGGTCACCTGACGCCCGCTGCATGTCGTGCTCCCGTTGCGGCGGACCGGGAGCATCTGCCGGGCTCTGATGGCCCGTTAGCGGAGCTGCGCTTCGGCTTGAGCCGGACGCAGCAAACTTCCATAGACCCAGCCACTCTGGCCGCTTTCATCGGTGATCTTCACCCAGCCCTGGACGCTGCCGCTGATGTTGACCCAGCTGCCGCCCTTGAGCGTGAACACCTGCGGCTCGATCGTCTTCGGACCGGATCGGACCCTGAGCGCCTCCACCGTCACGCTATGGGTGAAACCCGGAGGCGGGGTCCTCGCCGCGGCAGCCTTAGCCGCAACCGGCGCCACCACGGGCACAGACCGCGCGACGTTCAGGTCGTCCGCCTTGGCAACGGTCAGGCGGCTAACGTAAGCGGGCCTGAGATTGTTGGTTTTGACCGGCGTGGCAGCGGCCATCTGTCCCACCATGTCGGCGCTGTACTTCAATCCGGTGACGGTAAGGACTACGGCGACCAGCGCCACGGTTGAAAAGAGTGCGAGAGAAGTTATCAGGCGGGCCAGTTGCAGCTCCCATTGCGTCGAGAACGGGAGGCGTCCGCAGCGCACCGTCCTCGCAGCGAGATTAAGTTCCGGAACGCCCGGAAGTTCCCTGGACGCGCAAAATCCTTGGCCGACGGCGGCTCGCACCATCGGCCGGTCCGATACGGGGTAAGGCTACGCCGCTCGCTCGAGCGCCGCGGCCTCGCGTCCCACCTTCAGCGTCCTGGTGTACCAGGCCAGCTCATCGAGCATCGTCGTCACGGTCGGCGCGAGATAGTCGTAGTCGCCAAAATCCTTGCCGCCGCGCAGCATGCCGAGCAGCGGCTCCATGTTGATGTGGACGGCGAACCGCGTCGGAACCATCGATAGCTCGACCACCAGGGCCCGCAGGTGCTCGACCGCTCGCGATCCGCCCACTGCGCCATAGCCCACGAACGCTGCCGGCTTTCGCTCCGTTTCGTTGAAGATGTAGGTGAGGGCGTTGCTCAGTACGCCTGGAACGGTGTGGTTGTACTCGGCGGTGATGAAGATGTAGCCGTCGAACTCGCCGATCTTGCGCGCGAAGCGCAGCTGCGATTCATCGGTCAGCGGCACGTACCGCGGCGAGCCCACCGCGTCGAAGAACGGCAGCGGATAGTCGCGCAGGTCGACGACCTCGTAGTCTGCGTCGCCGCGGGCTTTCGCGATGCCTTGCAGCCACTGCGCCGGGCGATCGGCGAAGCGGGTTTCACGGGTGGTGGAGAGGATGATGCCGATACGGGGCTTGCTCATGTGGGTGTCTGCCTTGTCGAGAATGCATGGGTAGCCACCAACAGAGACCTAGTCACCGTCAGTAACTCACACTATGTTGGTGACTACCTCAGAGGTGCACAAGACGGCACCGGTTCTACACGGAGTTACCCATGGACGACCTGGTCACCCACTCGGAACCGCCGGTCGACGCGTTGTCATCCAGCGCGGCTGCACTGTCCCAAGGCCCGACCCCCGAGCCGCGCAACTTTGCCGAGTGCAAGCGCGCGATGCTGCCCGTGCACGAAGTGCTGGCGCAGATCAGCGGCAAATGGACGATCCTGGTGGTGCGCGGTCTCAGCGACGGGCCGAAGCGCTTCTCCGAACTGAAGCGGCAGATCGAGGGCGTATCGCAGAAGATGCTGACCGCGACGCTGCGCGACCTCGAGAAGGACGGCTTCGTGTCCCGCAAGGTAACACCCTCGATCCCGCCGCGGGTCGACTACGCGCTCACCGAGATGGGCGAGGAACTGCAGCAGCCGCTGCAGGTGATCGGCAACTGGGCCCATCTCAACCGCCATCGCGTCGAGGAAGCGCGCGAACGTTTCGCCGAGCGCACCGCCAGGGAGCGCGAACTGGCCTGGTGATCAGGCGGGCTTCACCGTCTGCGCACCGGCCCACTGGTTGACGATCAGCCCGGTCATCACCAGCAGCACACCGACCACCTGCAGCGGCGCCGGCACCACGTTGCGGATCACCGCATCGAGGATGAAGGCGACCACCGGGGTGATCAGCACGAACGGGATTACCGACGCCGCGCCAAGCGCCACAATGGCGCGGAACCACAGGATGAAGGGCACGGCGGTCAGCACCACCGCGAGGATCGCGAGCCCGAGCACGTTGGTCCAGTCGATCGAAGCTGGCACATCGCCGGTGGCCAGCGCCAGCACCGCCAGCTCGGTGCCGCCAATCAGCAGCTGCCAGGCAGTGAAGCTTACCAGCGACATCTCGGTCGGGCGACCCCAGCGGTTGATCAGGATGCCGCCGAGCGATCCGGCGACGACGCTCGCCAGCGCCGCGACCACGCCGATCATGTCGATGCCGGCGTCCCCGCGCAGGATCACCAGCGTGACACCAACCGCGCCGATCAGGATCGAGACGATCTTCAATAGCGTCGGCGGCTGGCTCAGCAGCGCCCAGGCGAGCAGGATCGCCACCAGCGGCCCGAGCGTCTGGAAGGTGCCCGCAACTCCGCCGAGCAGCCGGATGGCGGAAACGAACAGCAGTGCGAAGAACGCCCCGAAGTTCAGCGTCCCGAGCACGATCAGCTTGGGCCAATAGCCCCTGGGCACGCTTTGCCGGGCGAACGCCAGGAGCAGCAGCCCGGCCCCCAGCGCCC
>JBKJMF010000501.1:0-2906 GCA_046596525.1 Devosia sp.
TCGCGCTCGAGCGGATGGTGCTCAATCCAGACCGCGAAGTGCTGCGCCAGCGCATCGCCCGCCGCACTTCGCGGTCTGGATTGAGCACCATCCGCTCGAGCGCGAAGCCGTCGAGCAGTCCCTTCTGTACCTCGTCCTGGTAGCTCGCGAGCGAACGGCCAGTGGCGTTCAATACAGCAAGTGCGCGGATCACCCGCTGCGGGTCGGGCGTTTTCAACCGAGCTGCGATGAGCGGATCGCGTGCAGCGATCAGCTGTCCCCGCGCTTCGCGGTCCAGCCCCGCCACCGCGGCCTCGGCTGAAGCCACCGCTTCGGCCGGAATCTCGGGAACGTCGGCGAAGCCGGTTGTCAGCACGTCGAAGTAGAGCCCGGTCCCGCCCACGAAGATCAACTGTCGATCGGCTTCCGCATCGATCACTGCTGCAGCGGCGCGTGCCCATTCCCCGGTCGAGAAGCGGGCGGACGGGTGCACCGTTCCGTAGAGCCGATGTGGCACGACAGCCATCTCGACTTCGGATGGCCGGGCTGTCAGCAGCTGCAGCACGTCATAGACCTGCAGCGCGTCGGTGTTGACGATCACTCCGCCCTGTTCGCGCGCGACAGTGAGCGCCAGCGCCGACTTGCCGCTGGCAGTCGGACCCGCTATCAACACCGCTCGCTTGTCCGGGCTTTTGCCCATCCTTTTCAGGCCTCTCTCAGCACATGACGGTACTCTGCCTAATCGCCAATCCGGCTGATCCCGCAATTGACTCGGCGCTGCTCGCCGCGATCCAGCACGAGACGCAGGGTGAGATCAACTGGCTGCACCAGCGCATCGCCTGCGAGATCCATGCGCCGCGGGCCGCCGACCCCGTGGCTGCTGCCCGCAGCGTGATCGGAAACCGCCCGGTGGATGTGGCACTGGTCCCTGACGAAGGCCGCCGGAAGCTCGTTCTCGTCGCCGACATGGACTCGACCGTGATCGAGCAGGAATGCATCGACGAGTTGGCCGATGCCGTTGGAATCAAGGCCGAGGTGGCCGCGATCACCGAGCGCGCCATGAACGGCGAGCTCGATTTCGAGCAGGCACTACGCACCCGCGTCGGCCTGATCAAGGGTCTCGAACGCAGCGTCATTGAGGAGATTCGCCGCGAGCGCATCACTCTCGCAGCGGGTGGCCGCGCCCTGATCCACACCATGAAAGCCTATGGCGCGTACACCTCGCTGGTCTCGGGCGGCTTCACGTTTTTCGCCGACTATTTCGGCAAGCGCATCGGCTTCGACGAGGCCATCGCCAATGTGCTGGAATTTGAAGGCGACCGGCTGACCGGCACCGTTGCCAGCCCGATCGTCGACAAGTCCACCAAGCTGCACCGCCTCGAAGCGCTCGCGGCCGAACGCAGCCTGCCGATGAGCGCGACGATGGCCGTCGGCGATGGCGCCAATGATCTCGACATGATCAAGGCTGCCGGGTTCGGCGTCGCGCTGCATGCCAAGCCGCATGTCGCGGCGCAAGCCGGCATCCGAATCGATCACGCTGACCTGACCGCCCTGCTCTACCTGCAGGGCTTCACCGACGAGGACATCGTCAGGTGAAGCTGGAGACGGAACGGCTGGTGCTGCGGGAGTGGCGGGAAACGGACAAGCCACTCTATGCCGAGGTCATTGGCGATCCTGTGGTGCGCCGGTTCTTTCCCTCGATCGGGACGCCCGCCGACGCCTCGGCCGGCATCGACCGGGCTATCCATCGCCTCTCCGATCTTGGCTTCAGCTTCCTCGCCCTCGAGCGCAAGGCCGACGGCCGTTTCCTCGGCATGCTGGGCATGGCTCCGTTCAGCGACGTGGTTCGTTTTGCCATCCCCGGCGCGCCGAGGGTCGAGATCGGATGGCAGCTCGGCAAGGAGTTCTGGGGCAATGGCTACGCGCCGGAGGGCGCGCGCGCCATGCTCGACTTCGCCTGGGCCAATCTGACGCTTTCGGAGGTCGTCGCCATCACCTACGAGGGCAACCTGCCGAGCCAGCGCGTGATGGAAAAGATCGGCATGCAGCGCGATCCACACGGCGATTTCCTGCACCCGGACATTCCGGATTGCCATCCGCTACGGCCGCACGTGCTCTACCGCATTTCGAGTCCCAGCCCGGCGGTGCGACTGCTTTAGCCGAGTCGTACCGCGATGAACCGGCTGGTGCCGGTCGGGTCGATCACCTTGAACAGCACTGCAGGGCGACCGGCTTCCTTGGCCTGGCCCACCAGCTCGCTGAGTTCGTCCACTGTGCCGATCTCTTCCTGGTTGACCTCGGTGACGAGCAGGCCGGGGATGAAGCCCTTCTGATCCGCATCGCTGCCGCTCTTCACGCTAGTGACGACGATGCCGTCCGCCTCGGGTGCAATCCCGAATTCGGCGCGCTTGGCCTCATCGAGTACGCCCACATCGAAGCCAACCAGATCGGGCAGCCCGAGTTCGGGAGGATCCGTCTCGGCAACCGTTTCCTTCGGAGCGGGAACCAGGGCGACCTCAGGCGTCGCCGGGGCGTTGTTGTTGGCAATCAATTGCTCGCCCAGCTCGAGGCGCCCGAGCGTGATGCTGAGCGTGGTCTCGGCGCCGTTGCGCAGGATCTTCACCGGCACGGCCTTGCCCACCTGGGTCTCGGCGACGACGCGCGGCAGGTCGCGCATCCGGGCGATCGGCTTGCTGTCGAACTCGAGGATGATGTCGCCTTCGACCACCTGGCCCTCCGAAGGGCCACCCTTGGTGACATCGATCACCAGCGCACCTGCGGTGCTCTTCAGGCCCAGGCTGCCAGCAATGTCCTCGCTGACTTCCTGGATGCCCACGCCGAGCCAGCCGCGACGGGTTTCGCCGAACTCAGCCAACTGGTCGAGCACCGGCTTGGCGAGGTTGCCGGGCACGGCGAAGCCGATGCCG
>JBKJMF010000542.1:0-4356 GCA_046596525.1 Devosia sp.
GCGCTGCGCGAGTTCCGCATCCGCGGCGTCTCGACCAACCTGGCGTTCCTCGAGAACATCATCACGCATCCGGATTTCGTCGAGAACCGCTACACCACGCGCTTCATCGATACGACGCCGGCGCTGTTCGACTTCAAGCGGCGGCAGGACCGGGCGACCAAGCTCCTCACCTACATCGCCGACGTGACGGTGAACGGGCATCCGGAAGTGCGCGACCGGCCGCGGCCGCCTGCCGATGCGGCGGCGCCGGTGGTGCCGGAATACGAGCCGCTGATCGTCGTGGAGGGGTCGAAGCAGATCCTCGATCGCGACGGGCCGAAGGGGCTGGCTCGGTGGATGAAAGCGCAAAGCCAGGTCTTGTTCACCGATACGACGATGCGCGACGCACACCAGTCGCTGCTGGCGACCCGCATGCGGTCGTACGACATTACGCGCATTGCGCAGGCCTATAGCCGCGGGCTGCCGAACCTGTTCTCGCTCGAATGCTGGGGCGGGGCGACGTTCGACGTGTCGATGCGCTTCCTCAACGAGGATCCGTGGGAGCGGCTCGCCGCTGTCCGCGAGGGCGCGCCGAACATCCTGACGCAGATGCTGCTGCGCGGCTCGAACGGCGTGGGCTACACAAACTATCCGGACAATGTGGTGAAGTTCTTCGTGCGTGAAGCGGCGAAGGGCGGAGTCGACGTGTTCCGCGTGTTCGACTGCCTCAACTGGGTCGAGAACATGCGCGTCTCGATCGACGCGGTGATCGATGCCGACAAGGTGGCTGAGGGCGCCATCTGCTACACCGGCGACGTACTCGACCCGAACCGGGCGAAGTACGACCTCAAGTACTATGTCGGGCTGGCCAAGGAACTCGAAGCCGCCGGCGCGCATGTGCTGGGGCTGAAGGATATGGCGGGGCTCTTGAAGCCGGCGGCCGCGAAGAAGCTGATCGAGACGCTGAAGTCGGAAGTCGGGCTGCCGATCCATCTCCACACCCACGATACCTCCGGCGCGGCGTCTGCGACGATCATGGCGGCGGTGGAAGCCGGGGTCGATGCGGTCGACGCGGCGATGGATGCGCTCTCGGGCACCACGTCGCAGCCGACGCTCGGCTCGATCGTTGCGGCGCTGAAGGACGGGCCACGCGACCCCAAGCTCGATACCCGCGCCATCCGCGAGATCTCGTTCTATTGGGAAGCGGTGCGCACGCAGTATCGGGCCTTCGAGAGCGACCTGCGCTCGGGCGCCTCGGAAGTCTACCTGCACGAAATGCCGGGCGGGCAGTTCACCAATCTCAAGGAGCAGGCGCGCTCGCTTGGGCTTGAGAGCCGCTGGCACCAGGTGGCGCAGACCTATGCCGACGTAAACCAGATGTTCGGCGACATCGTGAAGGTGACGCCGAGCTCGAAGGTTGTGGGCGACATGGCGCTGGCCATGGTGTCAGCCGGGCTGACCCGCGCCGATGTCGAGGACCCTGCGCGCGATATCGCGTTCCCGGATTCGGTGGTCGGGTTCTTTGCCGGTGATCTCGGCCAGCCGCCGGGCGGTTTCCCGCCGGCGCTGCAGAAGAAGGTGCTGAAGGGCAAGAAGCCGCTGACCGCCCGCCCCGGCTCCTACCTCAAGGATGTCGACCTCGAGGTCGAGCGCGCCAAGATCGCCAAGGAAGCCGGCGGCGACATCGACGACAAGCGGCTCGCATCGTACCTGATGTATCCGAAGGTCTATTCGGACTTCCTGAAGAGCCAAGACAAGTACGGCCCGACCGCGGCGCTCTCGACGCCGGTCTACTTCTACGGGTTGAAGGAGGGCGAGGAGCTCTTCATCGACATCGAAAAGGGCAAGACGCTGGTCCTCACGTACCAGGGCCGCGCCGAGACCAACGAGAAGGGCGAAGTGCGGGTGTTCTTCGACCTCAACGGTCAGCCGCGCACCATCATCGTGCCGGACCGGCTGAAGGTCGGCGACATCAAGGTCCGCGCCAAGGCGGCGCTGGGCGACGCCAAGCAGATCGGCGCGCCGATGCCGGGCGTGATCTCGTCGTTGGGCATCAAGGTCGGCGACAAGGTGGTGGCCGGCGATGTGCTGCTGTCGATCGAAGCGATGAAGATGGAAACCGCCATCCACGCCGAATCGGACGGTGTGATCGCGGAGGTCACCGTGCGGCCGGGCGACCAGATCGACGCCAAGGATCTGCTGGTTAGGTTCGAGTAGCGGCGCTTAACGGCGCCGCGCCGTACCATCGATCACCTTGTTGCCCTGAGCGTCGCGATACACCTTTACCGGCTGCGGCAGCAGACGGACGATGAAGGCGACCAGCATCGGGATGACGACAAAGTCATCGACCCAGCCGAGCAGCGGGATGAAATCGGGGATCAGGTCGATGGGACTCAGCAGGTAAGCCGGCACCAGCAGCATCAGCGCCTTCAGGTGCACCGGCGTGTGCGGCGAGAGAAACGCCTGCCACAGAGTTGCGAGTTCCTTGCGGAAGGTGAGGAAGCGAAGGAGGAGCCTGTTCATGCTCCATCACATGGTCCTGCGGTTGCCGCCCTTCAAGTCGCCGGCGCATTGTGACGCAGGTCCGGCGGCTATTTCAGCCCCGCCCGGTCTTTCAGCAGTTTGACGACCGCCATGGCGTGGCCGTGGCCGAGCTCATACTCGGCTTTCAGCCAGTCGGTGATCTGGGTCGCCTTGGTGCCGGGTTTGGTGAACCCCTTGTCGGTCGCCAGCTTGATGAATTCGTCGGGGGTGACGCCGGTCTGCTTCTGGATATTGTCGAGATAGGCCTGAAAGGTCATGGGCGGCTCGCTTCAATCGGTCACGCAATCGTAACATTGCGCCGCCAACGTCAAAGGCCTATTTGCTCGGCAACGAGGTGAGCAATGAGCACTTTCCCGCGCCGGCAGGCGGTTGGCGTTGATGTCGGTGGAGTGATGGTTGGCGGCGGTGCGCCGATCGTCGTGCAGTCGATGACCAACACCGATACCGCTGATATCGACGCGACGGTGAAGCAGGTGGCGCAGCTCTGGCGCGCCGGCTCGGAACTGGTGCGTATCACCGTCGACCGCGACGAGGCTGCGGCGGCGGTGCCGCATATCCGCGACAAGCTGCGGGCGCGCGGCGTCACGGTGCCGCTGATCGGCGATTTCCACTATATCGGCCACAAGCTGCTGACCGACCATCCGGCGGCGGCCGAGGCGCTGGACAAGTACCGGATCAACCCCGGCAATGTCGGCTTCAAGGCGAAGCGCGACACGCAGTTCGCAACGCTGATCGAGCTCGCTATCAAGTATGACAAGCCGGTGCGTATCGGGGTGAACTGGGGTTCGCTCGATGAGGAACTGCTGACCAGGCTGATGGACGAAAACTCGGCCTCGGCGACGCCGGTTTCGGCGGCGGCGGTGCAGCGCGAGGCGATCATCCAGTCGGCGCTGCTGTCGGCGCAGCGGGCGGAGGAGATCGGGCTCGGACGCGACCGGATCATCCTTTCCACCAAAGTTTCGGACGTCCAGCACCTGATCGGGGTCTACCAGGATCTCGCGGCGCGCTGCGACTACGCGCTGCACCTGGGGCTGACCGAGGCGGGCATGGGGTCGAAGGGTATCGTCGCCTCATCTGCTGCGATGGGCATCCTGCTGCAGCAGGGGATCGGTGACACGGTCCGCGTGTCGCTGACCCCGGAGCCGGGCGGCGACCGCACGCAGGAAGTACGGGTGGCGCAGGAGCTGCTGCAGACCATGGGCTTCAGGCAGTTTCTGCCGGTGGTCGCGGCCTGCCCGGGCTGCGGACGGACTACGTCGCAGACCTTCCAGGTGCTGGCCAAGGACATCCAGGATCACCTCAGCTCATCGATGCCGGAGTGGAAGGAACGCTATCCGGGCGTCGAGGCGCTGTCGGTCGCCGTGATGGGCTGCATCGTCAACGGCCCCGGCGAGAGCAAGCACGCCAATATCGGCATCTCGCTCCCCGGCACGGGTGAAACGCCGGCGGCGCCGGTGTTCATCGACGGCCAGAAGGTCGCGACGCTGCGCGGCGCTGATGTGGCAGAGCAGTTCAAGGTGATGGTCGCGGACTATATCGAGAAGCGGTTTGGTGGCGTCGGCGCAAAGGCGCCAGAAGCGGCCGAGTAGTTACTTCTCGCGTTCGGCGAAGTAGCGGGCGGTGGCCCGCAGCCCGTCGGCCCTTTCATCGAACGGCAGCAACGATGTCAGCGCATCGTGGATGATCTCGGCGAGCTCCCGCTGCGCTGCCTCGACCCCGATGCGGGAGACGATGGTCTGCTTGCCCTTGTCGGCGTCCTTGCCGGTGGCCTTGCCCAGCGCTTCGGGGGAGGCGGTGACGTCGAGGATGTCGTCGGCGAGCTGGAAGGCGCGA
>JBKJMF010000155.1:0-3208 GCA_046596525.1 Devosia sp.
GCAGTATTCGACCGTCTACAAGGATACCCGCGAGCTGGCCAAGGTTACGGCCGACCTCGTCGACACGGTCCTCTCGGGTGGTACGCCGGAAGGCCTCGACACCAAGACCTACAACAACGGTGTGAAGGTCGTGCCGTCGGTGCTGCTGACCCCGTACGAAGTCGACGCTTCGAACTACGAGAAGCTCGTCGTCGAGTCGGGCTACATCAAGGCTGAAGACCTGAAGTAATCCTTCGGTCCCAGGGGGCCTCGCGGCGACGCGAGGCCCTTTCCGCATTCCCCGCCATCAAGTAAATATCCCGAACCGTGGCGCCCCTGAGCAGCCCGGTTTTGCCTGCAGCAAAGGCCAGCCGATGTCCGACACCATCCTGGAGATGCGCAACATCACCAAGACCTTCCCTGGTGTGAAGGCGCTGCAGGACGTCAACCTCGATGTCCGCGCCGGCGAGATCCATGCCATCGTGGGCGAGAACGGCGCCGGCAAGTCGACGCTGATGAAGGTGCTCTCCGGCGTCTATCCGTTCGGCACCTATGACGGCCAGATCGTCTACAACGGCCAGGAATGCCGCTTCAAAGGCATCCATGACAGCGAGAAGCTGGGCATCGTCATCATCCACCAGGAACTGGCGCTGGTGCCGCTGCTGTCGATCACCGAGAACATCTTCCTCGGCAACGAGCGCGCCAAGTTCGGCGTCATCAACTGGGACGCCAACGAAACCACGACGCGCCAACTGCTCAAGCGCGTGGGCCTCAGCGAGGACCCGCAGACGCTGATCACCCATCTCGGCACCGGCAAGCAGCAACTGGTGGAGATTGCCAAGGCGCTCTCCAAGGAAGTGAAACTGCTGATCCTCGACGAGCCGACGGCGAGCCTGTCCGAGAAGGACAGCGATGCCCTGCTCGGCTTGCTGCTCGAATTCAAGCAGCAGGGGATCAGCTCGATCCTCATCTCGCACAAGCTCAACGAAGTCTCGAAGGTATCCGACCGGATCACCATCATCCGCGACGGACAGACCATCGAGACACTCGACAAGGCGCAGATTTCCGAGGACCGGATCATCACCTCGATGGTGGGCCGTTCGCTCGAGGACCGCTATCCGCCGCGCGACCCCAAGATCGGCGACGTGATCTTCGAGGTGAAGAACTGGAGCGTCTACCATCCGCTCCATGCCGACCGGCAGGTGATCAAGGGCATCGACATCAACGTCAAGAAGGGCGAGGTGGTCGGCATCGCCGGCCTGATGGGCTCGGGCCGCACCGAGTTCGCGATGAGCCTGTTCGGCCGCACATACGGCCGCAAGATTACCGGCGAGGTCTTCCTCAATGGCAAGAAGATCGACGTTTCATCGGTCGGCAAGGCGGTGCAGCATGGCGTCGCCTATGCGACCGAGGACCGCAAGACCTACGGCCTCAACCTCATCGACCACATCAAACACAACACCACGCTGGCGCACCTGACGGGTGTGTCGCGGTTGGGCGTGATCGACGACATGAAGGAACTGACGGTCGCCAACGACTATCGCAAGAAGACCAACATCCGCTCGTCCAGCGTCTACCAGAAGACCGGGAACCTGTCGGGCGGCAACCAGCAGAAGGTCGTCTTGTCGAAGTGGCTGTTCGCCGATCCGGAAATCCTGATCCTCGACGAGCCGACGCGCGGCATCGATGTCGGCGCCAAATACGAAATCTACACGATCATCGCCCAGCTCGCCAAAGAGGGTAAGGGCATTATCGTCATCTCATCGGAAATGCCGGAACTGCTCGGCATCACCGACCGCATCTACGTCATGAACGAAGGCCGGATCGTCGGGGAAATGGCGTCGAGCGACGCGTCCCAGGAAAAGATCATGCGCGCCATCGTCCGGGCAGAAGGAAAAGCATCATGACCACCGAGACCGCGCCGCAGACCGGCGCTTCCGCCAATCCGCCGGCCAGCGGCCGCCAGGCGATCCTCAGCGCACTCCAGGACAACCTCCGGGACTACGGCCTGGTGCTGGCGCTGATCGCGATCATGATCTTTTTCCAGTTCGCCACCAACGGCGTGCTGTTCAAGCCGGTGAACCTCACCAACATCGTGCTGCAGAACAGCTACATCATCATCATGGCGCTAGGCATGCTGCTGGTGATCGTCGCCGGCCACATCGACCTCTCGGTTGGTTCGGTCTCCGGCTTCGTCGGCGCCATCGCCGCCATCATGATGGTCAACTACAAGCTCGATCCGATCTCGACGGGTCTCATCTGCCTCGCCATCGGCGGCATCATCGGGGCGGCGCAGGGCTACTGGATCGCCTACCACCGCATCCCGAGCTTCATCGTGACGCTGGCCGGCATGCTGGTATTCAAGGGGCTGAGCCTCGCGGTGCTCGGCGGTGCCTCGGTCGGTCCGTTCCCGGCCGAGTTCCAGCTGCTCTCCGCCGGCTTCATCCCGGATATCATCGGACCGGTGACGCTGATCGCGCCGACGCTCGACGCGGCCGGCAAGGCCATTGTGGGCAGCAGTATCGTGCTCCACTCGACCACCATGGTGCTCGGCGTTCTCGGCATCCTTGCCTATGTCTACTTTGGCCTGCAGGGCCGCCGGAACCGCGAGAACCACGGGTACTCGGCCGAGCCGTTCCCGCTGTTCGCGGTCAAGACCGCTGTCATCGCGGCGCTGATCCTGTTCCTCACCTACACCATGGCCTCGTACAAGGGGCTGCCGAACGTGCTGGTGGTGATGAGCATACTCATCGCGCTGTTCGTCTTCATCACCATGAAGACGACACTGGGCCGGCGCATCTACGCCATGGGCGGCAACCTCAAGGCGGCGGCACTTTCGGGCATCAAGACCGAGCGGCTGACGTTCTACGTGTTCGTCATCATGGGGGTGCTGTCGGCACTTGCCGGCCTGATCTTTGCGGCTCGCCTCAATACGGCGACGCCGAAGGCCGGGCAGGGGTTCGAACTCGACGTGATCGCGGCCGTGTTCATCGGCGGCGCCTCGGCGATGGGCGGTGTCGGTCAGGTGGCCGGTGCGGTGATCGGCGCGTTCATCATGGGCGTGATGAACAACGGCATGTCGATCCTCGGGGTCAACATCGACTGGCAGCAAGTCATCAAGGGCCTGGTGCTGCTGGGTGCCGTGGTGTTCGACGTTTACAACAAGTCGAAGGGCTGACCCGGTCGACAACAAGACAAGGCCTGGCGGCCTAGCCGCTCAGCGTATCGA
>JBKJMF010000486.1:0-5193 GCA_046596525.1 Devosia sp.
ATGGTACGCGAGGCCGATGGCTGGAAGGTCGACGACGTCGCGTCCCTCGCCGGCAGCCAGAACTGGTTGCTGTCCTGGCTGCTGCAATACGATCCGTTCGGCCTGAACTAGATCTCCCGCGTGGCGTCCTTCAGCCACGCCTTCACTTCGCCCTTCAGCAGCGGCCCTATCTCCTTGAACACGCGCTTGTGGTAGGCGTTGAGCCAGGCCTTCTCCGGCCCGGTCATCTGCTTTTCGTCGATCAGCCGCAGGTCGATCGGTGCCAGCGTCAGCGTCTCGAACTCAAGGAACTTGCCCTCGCCGATCTCGCTTTCCTTTACCACCAGCAGGTTCTCGATGCGGATACCGTAGGCGCCGGCCTTGTAGTAGCCCGGCTCGTTCGAGGTGATCATCCCCGCCTCGAACGGTACCGAGTAGCGGCTGGAAATGCCGATCGGCCCCTCATGCACCGAGAGGAACGCGCCGACGCCGTGACCGGTGCCGTGGTTGTAGTTGATCCCGTCCTCCCAGAGGAACTGCCGCGCCAGCACGTCGATCTGGCTGCCATTGGTGCCCTTGGGGAAGCGCGTCATCGAGATCGCCATCATGCCGCGCAGCACGCGGGTGAAGCGGTCCTTCTGCTCGGCGGTGGCCTTGCCAGTGAACATGGTGCGGGTGATGTCGGTGGTGCCGGACAGATACTGCGCCCCCGAATCTACCAGCATCAGTTCGCCCGGCTTCAGCTGCCGGTTGGTCTTTTCGTCGACGCGATAGTGGATCACCGCGCCGTTGGAACCCGCACCCGAAATGGTGTCGAAGCTGATGTCGACGAGGCTCGATTCTTCGCGCCGGAAGCTCTCCAGCGCCGTGGCGATGCCGATTTCGTCGAGTTTGCCGCCCGGCGCCTCCTGGTCGAACCAGTGGAGGAACTTCGCCATCGCCACGCCGTCGATCTTATGCGCCTCGCGCATGCCGGCGAGTTCGGCGTCGTTCTTCTTTGCCTTAGGCAGCAGCACCGGATCGCGCTTCTCGATCAGCGTCGCCTCGCTGACGCCGCTGATCGCCTGCGCCACGGCCACCGGCACCGTCGCCGGGTCGAGCATCACGCGCTTGTCGCCAGCGCCGAGCTTGCGCAGCGCGGCGACCATCGTCTTCACGTCGGCGACCTTCGCCAGCCCTTCGAGCCCGTGCCGCAGCTCGGGGGTAATCTTCTCCTTGTCGAAGAACAGTGTCGGCATGCCGGATTTCGGCACCAGCGCGAAGCACAGCACCACCGGCACGTTGGGCACGTCGCGCCCGCGCAGGTTGAACAGCCAGTTGATCGATTCCGGCACCGTCAGCACCAGCGCATCGGCATTGTCCTCGCCCATGGCGCTGCGGATTTCCGCCAGCTTGTCCGGTGCGGTCTTGCCGGCGCGGTTGTGGCCGAGGAACTCGATCGGGGCGTTCGGCGGGGCAGGGCGGTCCTTCCAGGTCTGATCGACCAGGTTGGCCACCGGCACCAGCGTAGCCTTGCCGGCGAGCTTTTTTTCGAGGTCGGCGATTTCGCTCGGGGTGTGCAGCCAGGGGTCGAACCCGAGCTTGCCGCCCTTGGGCACGAACTCGGCGATCTTCGGCGAATGCCCACCCTGCGCCGCTTCCAGCACGGTGATCAGCTTGGTGTCGGTTTGCGCTGGCGCCTGCAGCGTGTAGCGGCCATCGACGAACAGCGCCGCCTTGCGGCTGCCGATGATGGCGAGGCCGGCCGAACCGGTGAAGCTCGTCACATAGGCCAGCCGCGCCTCGCTCGCCGGCACCGACTCGCCACGGTGCGCATCGGTGCGCGGCACGAGGAACGCATCGATCCCTGCCTCCCGCATCTGAGCCCGCAATGCCTTGAGGCGCGGAGCGACGGTCTTGGGATCGGTGCGGCTGTCGAAGGTCTGGTAGACGGTCGGGGCGAAGGCGCTGTCGGTCATGATGAATTTGCCGGGGAAAGGGATGGCGCGGACCCTAACAGAGCAAATCCGACTCCCCAAGCCGCGGCCGCCATTCATTCCCGGTTCAGCGGCAGCGGGGCATATGCGGCTCTGCAATCGAACGGAGAGACGATTCACCGGTCGTTAAGGCGCCCTGCATCGCCGGCATAGCAGCCTTTCGCAACAAGGACTTATCGAAGCGGTCCATCCGGACTATCTACAGACCGTGGCAGAATGGCCACTTGAGAAGGAACCGGGAGAACAAGATGCCCGAGAGCAAGAACGATTTCCGCAAGGCGCTCGGCAGCGTCATCGAAGCGCGGGGCCGCGAGGCCACCCGTAGCGTCGGTCGCAGCCGTGAACACCTGTTGCTCGGCGCGCTCACCAAGCGCCCGAACTAAGCCGACGCGCGTTAGCGCGGGGTTTGGACTATCCGTTTTGACGAGTCCCCGGATCGCAAGGTCCGGGGACTTTGCTTTGCCCGAATCTGCCTTTGCTCGGACGCCAGCCCCGACCACGGTGTCACCCCGGCGAAGGCCGGGGCCCATCTTGAGATGTTTCAACCGGCACGGCAGAACGGATGGACCTCAAGCTGGGTCCCGGCCTGCGCCGGGATGACACCGAGTTTGGCGCGGCCCTGGATCAAACCCGCTCCAGCACCAGAGTCGTCCATTCCTTCTTCTCAATCCGCTGCCGCAGCACGATTCCCTGCCGCGAGTAAGCGCTGATCACCCGGTTCGCCTGGGTGTTGAGAATACCCGAGAGGATCACCGTGGCGCCCGCTCCCGCGACCTTCCGCATGCCCGGCGCCAGCGCCACCAGCGGACCGGCGAGAATGTTGGCGACGATCATGTCGTAAGGCGCGCCCGTAGCGATCTGCCGGTGCTCCAGCCCCGTCGCTTCGATGGCGATAATGTAGCGGCCGACGCCATTGTCGCGGGCGTTCTCGATCGTCGTCGTCACGGCGATCGGGTCGATATCGGTCGCCACCACCGGCAGGCGGGTGCGCTTGGCCAGCGCGATCGCCAGCACGCCGGTGCCGGTGCCCACATCCAGCATCGAGCGGAAGCGCTTGCGCTTCAGCACCCGGTCGATGGCTTCAAGACAGCCGGTGGTGGTCTCATGGTGCCCCGTGCCGAAGGCCTGGGCCGCGTCGATACGGATGGCGGTGAGGCCCGACGGGGCCGGGTGCTCCTCGTGGCTGCCGTGCACGTAAAAGCCGCCGGCGATCACCGGCTGCAGGCCCTCGAGCGACTTCGCCACCCAGTTGACCGTCGGATCGATGGTCTCGACCGCAAAGCTCACATTGCCGCCCAGCGTCTCGCGAGCGATCTGGTTGAATGCGTCGAGATCCGGCTCAGTGGTGCAGGTCGCCTCGAAAACCCACTCGCCCGTGTCTTCATTCTCGTGCGCCGAGGCGGTCACCGCGATGTCCTCGCGCGCCATCACGGCGTCGACCAGCGCATAGGCCTGGTCCTTGGTCAGCGGGGTCGAGAGTTGCGAGAGCGTCATGGGTCGGATCCTGTTCGCCGCTGTTTCGGGGCAGCGGCGCAGTAAGTCAATGGCCGGTGCCCGCCAGCGTTAAGCGGCGGCTTCCGCGCGATCGAGCGACAGCGTCGCCCAGACCGGCAGGTGATCGGACCCGGTGCGGGCGAGGGCGGACTGGTGCACCCCCGCCGACTCCAGCCGGAAGTCACGGCTGGTGATGATGCGATCGAGCTGCAGCATCGGCCGCCGTGAGTGAAAGCTGGGGCCAAGCGGGATCACGTCGTGGTGCCTGGCGAATGCCGCGAGGCACTTGCCGTCCTCGGCCCATTGGTTGAGGTCGCCCATGATCACCGTCGGCATGTGCTGCTCGAGTTTTTCGAGATGCGCGACGATCGCGTCGGCCTGCTTCATGCGCGAGTTGCCGAGCAGCCCCAGGTGCATCCCGACGACGCGCAGGGTGGCGCCGTCGATGACTACGTCGGCCGCCACGGCTCCGCGCGGCTCGAACGACGGAAGCTCGATGCGCTGCTGGTTCCGCACCTCGATGCCCTTCTTCACCAGCAGCACGTTGCCGTGCCAGCCGAGGCTCTGCTCACGGATGCCGAAGCGCACCGGCAGGTAGTTGGTGGAATCGACGATCTGGTCGGGCGACAGCGTCGCAGCGCGCTCACCGAACCGCCGGTCCACCTCCTGCAGCGCGACGATGTCGGCATCGACCTCGGCGAGGATCTTCATGATGCGATCGGGCTGGCGGCGCCGGTCGGTGCCGATGCTCTTCCGGATATTGTACGAGGCGACTTTGATCATGGGCGATAAAGCTTGGGACCTAGAGGATGGGCGAGAACAGGCGGGCGGCTTGCGAGACGAACCGGGGGATCGGGTGCCGCTTCAGCACCTCTTCCTTGGTCATCAGCCGGCAATTGGCGAAGTCGGCTTCCAGCATCTTTTCCACGGCATCGATCACCTTCTTGTCCGGCATCCACACCGTCATCTCGAAATTGATGGCGAACGAACGGTTGTCGAAGTTCACCGTGCCGACGCTGGCGATCTTGTCGTCCATCAGCAGCACCTTCTGGTGCAGGAACCCCTTCTGGTAACGGTAGATGGCGATATCGTGTTCCACCATGGCGTCGGCATGGGCGTTGCTGGCCAGCCAGACCAGCATGTGGTCGGGCTTGGCCGGCAGCATGATCCGCACGTCAACGCCACGCAGGATCGCCGCATACAGCGCCGTCCGCATATCGGTGTCGGGCACGAAATAGGGGCTCACCACCCAAAGCCGCTGCCGCGCCTGGCCGATCACGTCGACAAAAGCGATAGCGCAGGCTTCGAGCTTGTCGGCCGGGCCCGTTGCCATCACCAGCGCGGAAACGTCTCCGGGCTCCTCCACCGGGTTCGGCAGCGGAACCTGCAGCTCATCACCGGTCGCCCAAAGCCAGTCCTCCTGGAAGATCAGCGCCACCGACGAAGCGGCCGGGCCTTCAAGCTTCAGCTGCGTGTCGCGCCAGTGGCCGAACCGCTTACTCTCACCCAGATACTCGACCCCGATATTGGCGCCGCCGGTCCAGGCAACCTTGCCGTCCACCACCACGGACTTCCTGTGGTTGCGGTAGTTGATCCGCATCGGCCCGAACAGCCGGAGGAACTTGTGGCGGTGGTTGAAGCCGAAGATCTGGATGCCTTCAGCGCGCAGCCGCTCCTTGTACTCATTCGACAGTCCGCCGCTGCCGACATCGTCGTAGAGCAGGTAGATGGCGACACCGGCCCG
>JBKJMF010000062.1:0-4330 GCA_046596525.1 Devosia sp.
TCGTTGAGCTCACCAGCCTTCGGGCCATCGATATGGAGGATGGTGGCTTCGAACTCGGCCTTCTTGCCGGCCAGTTCGTCCTGCGCGTAGTCCTTGGGGAACGTGACCTTGACGGTCTTGGTCTCGTTCTTCTTCATGCCCACGAGCTGCTCTTCGAAGCCCGGGATGAACTCGCCCGAACCGACGGTCAGGTGCGCATGGTCGGCCGAGCCGCCGGCGAAAGCCTCGCCCTTGATCGTGCCCTTGAAGCTGAGGCCGAGCCGGTCGCCGGTCTCGACGAGGCCGTCCTCGCCCTTTTCCTCATAGCCGCGCTGCTGCGCGAAGACGCGCTGCACTTCGGTCTCGATATCCTTCTCGTCGAGCTCGACGACCGGCTTGTCGACCGCGAGAGACTTGAAGTCCATCAGGGTAACCGGCGGCAGGATTTCATAGCTGACCTCGAAGTTGAGATCGGCTTCGCCGTCCAGCACGAGATTGATCACGCCCTGGTCTTCCGGCAGGTCGACTTTAGGCTGGGTGGCGGCGCGCTCGGAGCGGTCGTCGAGGGTCTTGGAGACCGTCGAGTTGATCGCGTCCGACAGCACTTCGGACATCGCCGAACGGCCATAGACTTTCTTCAGGTGCGCAGTCGGCACCTTGCCGGGGCGGAAACCCTTGATGTTCGCAGTGCCCTTCAGCTCGTCGAGCCGCGCATCCAGCCGCTCGCTGAGATCCTTCTTCGGGATGACCAGGGAAAGTTTGCGCTTGAGGCCCTCGTTGAGGGTTTCTGTGACCTGCATTGGGGTATCCCGTTGTCTCTTCAAAACTCTGTTGGCCGGGGTGCGTGTAGCGGCTGGTGCGGATGAGAGGGCTCGAACCTCCACGCCTTGCGGCGCTGGAACCTAAATCCAGTGCGTCTACCAGTTCCGCCACACCCGCAAGGTGCCCCGTCGGCCGGGTCGCGTGCATATATGTGAAGAATTGGGGAAGGTCAAAGGGAGAGGTGGCTGCCAAGCCCGGTTACCCAAGCCGCGCCTTGGCTGCTTCGATGAAGGCGCGCTTCTGCTCGTTGTATTCGCCACGGCCGACAGGTGCCGCGGCGACCGCCCGCTCCTTCTCGGCGATATAAGCCCGGCGCAGGTCCGCATCATTCCGGAGCGCATCACGCAGTGCCAGGTTCGAGCGCCAGGATTGGCCGAGGTGCTCGACCACGTGCACCAGGTGGGTGCGTTCCGTCGCGTCGCGACCCCGCCCGAAGATATAGTGTCCGGGCACACCCGCACGCTCCGCGTAGTCATATCCGAGCGCCAGCAGCGGATCGTGGCAAAGCTGCCAGTTCGACAGCGGCATGACGCCGACCAGGATGTCGAGGATCGGCTTGGCCCGCAGGCCTGGCACTGCCGTGGAACCGTAGTGCTCGATACCGAGCGCGACTCCGGCCAGAGCGGCGGCCAGACGTTTACGCTCCTCGTCGAACGCATCGGCCCAACCCGGATCATAGTCCGACAGCGCATTCGTGCCCTGTTTCAGTCCGAGCATTTGCCCACTTTCGCTGCAAACCGATCTTTGCCACTGTATGGACGGCGCACAACCCGAGCCATTTAGACTAATTCCGCGCCATACTGCCTAATTGGTAGGCACGCGCCCATGATCGCATCTCTACGTCCGGATTAGATATCTGCCCTAGTCGATTATTTTGGAAGAGTTTTCTTGCCTACGGCATACGTGGCACGGACCCTGCATACAACCCTGCGGCACCCGACCGGTGCCTGAGTGGAGGCCTGAATGAAGAAGATCGAGGCTATCGTAAAGCCGTTCAAGCTCGACGAAGTGAAGGAAGCGCTGCAGGAAGTTGGTCTGCAGGGTATCACCGTCACCGAAGCCAAGGGCTTCGGCCGTCAGAAGGGGCATACCGAGCTCTATCGGGGCGCGGAATATGTCGTCGACTTCCTGCCCAAGGTGAAGGTCGAGGTGGTTTGCCCCGACGACCTCGCCGAAAAGGCCATCGAAGCGATCCGCACGGCCGCGCAAACCGGTCGCATCGGCGACGGCAAGATCTTCGTTTATTCGATCGAACAGGCTATCCGCATCCGCACCGGCGAATTCGGCGACGACGCGCTCTAAGGGGCGAACCTTTGCGCGTCCTGCCCGCCTAGCATCAACCCAGACTTACACAGGGGAACTGAATGACCACTGGAGCCGACATCCTCAAGCGCATCAAGGACGAGGATATCAAATACGTCGATCTGCGCTTCACCGACATGCGCGGCAAGCTGCAGCATGTGACCTTCGACCAGACCATGGTCGATGAAGACCTGTTCGAAGAAGGCACGATGTTCGACGGTTCGTCGATTGCCGGCTGGAAGGCGATCAACGAAAGCGACATGGTGCTGATGCCCGATCCGGACTCGGCCTATATGGACCCGTTCTTCGGCGCCTCGACCCTCGTGCTCAACTGCGACATTCTCGAGCCCCTGACCTACCAGCCCTACTCCCGCGACCCGCGCACCACGGCCAAGAAGGCCGAGGCGTACGTGAAAGAGCTGGGGATCGGCGACAGCGTCTATTTCGGCCCCGAGCCCGAATTCTTCATCTTCGACGACGTCCGCTACTCGAACACCACGTACAAGGTGGGCTTCTCGGTCGACTCGACCGAACTGCCGACCAACAACGACACCGAGTACGAGTCGGGCAACACCGGCCACCACATCGCGCTGAAGAAGGGCTACTTCCCGGTTCCGCCGCTCGACAGCGCGCAGGACATGCGTGGCGAGATGCTTGCCGCCATGGGCGCCATGGGCGTGCCGATCGAAAAGCACCACCACGAAGTGGCCTCGGCCCAGCACGAACTCGGCATCAAGTACTGCCCGATCACCAAGGCCGCCGACTCGGTCCAGATCTACAAGTACGTGATCCAGCAGGTCGCCCAGGCCTATGGCAAGACCGCGACCTTCATGCCCAAGCCCGTCTATGGCGACAACGGCTCGGGCATGCACTGCCACCAGTCGATCTGGAAGGATGGCAAGAACACCTTCGCCGGCGACCAGTATGCCGGCCTGTCGATGGACGCGCTGTACTACATCGGCGGCATCATCAAGCACGCCAAGGCCATCAACGCCTTCACCAACCCGACCACCAACTCCTACAAGCGCCTGGTCCCCGGCTTCGAAGCCCCCGTGCTGCTCGCCTATTCGGCGCGTAACCGCTCGGCCTCCTGCCGTATCCCCTTCGGCCAGTCGCCGAAGGCCAAGCGCGTCGAAGTGCGCTTCCCCGATCCGCTGGCGAACCCGTATCTCGGCTTTGCCGCCATGCTGATGGCCGGCCTCGACGGCATCAAGAACAAGATCCACCCGGGCGACCCAATGGACAAGGATCTGTACGAGCTGCCCAAGGAAGAGCTCAAGCTCATCCCGACCGTTTGCGGCTCGCTCCGCGAAGCGCTCGAGAACCTCGACAAGGACCGCGAGTACCTGCTCGCCGGTGGCGTCTTCGGCAACGACCAGATCGATGCCTACATCGAGCTGAAGATGACCGAAGTCATCAAGTTCGAGCACACCCCGCATCCGGTCGAATACGAAATGTACTACTCGGCCTGATCGGGCCGACCCAGACCAACGAAAGGGCCCCTTTGCGGGGCCCTTTCTGTTTCCGGCTGCCTCACACGGCCTCCGCCAGCGCGATCAGTGCATCCGTTTCCTCCGGAACGTCTTCATCGAGCCGCGCCGCTGCCGACACGCCCAGCCACGCGAAAACCTCGTCCACGCCGATCCCGGTAGCCGCGGTGTAGCGTCGGACATAGTCCGTCGCCAGCGCCTCGGAGTGATGCCGGATCAGCAGGTAAGTGCGGCACACGTCGGCGGCCGGTTCGCCCCGTGTCGCGTCGAGCCAGTCCACCACCGACGCGGCCTGCGGTTCGCCCAGCACGTTGAAGGGATGGAAGTCGCCATGGCAGAGCCACCCGCCATCCGGCAGCGCCGCCAGCCGCTCCAGCAGCCGGCGACGCACCGCCTCGCCAAGAGCCGTCGCCCGCTCGATCCGCGCTGCGAGCCGCACTTTCAGCGACGCAAAGCGCGGCACTTCCGCAGCGTGAATCCGCCGGTGCAGGGCCACCATGGCGTCGAGATACGCGGGCACTAGCTCCGGCCGGGCCAGCATCGCCTCCGCAAACGGCCTGCCCTCCGCCCGCGTCATCACCAGACCCCACCGGCCATCGAACTGGTCCACCCGCAGCACCCTGGGCGCCGGCAACCCGAACGGCTCCAGCGCCGCCAGCACGAACCCCTCCGAAAACGCCGTGCCTTTCGCCTGCCCGGGCCGGTAGAGCTTGAGCACATGCTCGCCATAGGCAAAT
>JBKJMF010000180.1:0-11134 GCA_046596525.1 Devosia sp.
AGAATGCGTGCGATCGTTTCTTACGGCGTTGCCGGATTGCTTCTTGTGATAGGTGCCGTTTGGCTGGGCTCGGGCATCTTTGTGGCTGGTGGCAACGGCCCGGGCAACGGGGAGCGCCCGATCGTTGCCGCAGTGTCGAATGACGCTGCAGCCCCCGCCGATCCGGCGCTTAGCGCCAAAGCCGATGCCAAGTCCAAGGCTGCTGCAGAAGCCAAGGCCGCTGCCGATCTTGCCAAGGCTGAGGCCGATAAGGCGGCCGTCGCGCTTAACGCTGCGGATACCGAGGCCAAGAAGCACGAGCTGACCGAAGAACTCCAGCATATGCGCACTGCCGCCGAAGAGGCCAAGGCCAAGGCCGACGAGGCAAAGAAGGTTGCAGACGATGCCGCTGCCGCGCACAAGGCGGCAGACGAAGAGGCGAACAAGCTCAAGACTGAACTCGACGCCGTAAATACTATTGCCGAGCGCGTCGCGTCGACGGATGACGGGACGACCAAGGAACAGTCGGTTCGCACCGAGACCTACCTTATGCAGGCCATGCCGGTGGAAGTGCCGCTACGCGGCCGCACCAAGGCCAAGACGATGACCACGATCTCGCCGGAGACCTCCGGTGTGGTAACGGCGGTCAATGTCACCAAAGGCCAGTCGGTGAAGCCGGGCGACATTATCTGCACGCTCGAGGAAGGCACGCGCGCCGCAGCGGTGGCGCAGGCCGAAGCGGCGCTGGCGCAGGCGCAGACCAGCGCCGACTCCAACCGGGCGCTGCGTGAAAAGGGCCTCGCGGCCAACAATACCGGTATCGTCGCGGAGGCCGCACTGCGGCAGGCGCAGACGGCGTTCGACCAGGCCAAGCAGGAATTCGACCGCGCCAAGGTGAAAACCCAGGTCGCCGGCATCGTGCAGGACCCGCTCGCGACGGTCGGCAGCGTGCTGAGCCCCGGCCAGCCGTGCGCCACGGTGGTCGAGCTCGATCCGATGCTGTTCGTCGCCAACGTGCCCGAGGCGCGCATCGCGCGGGCAGAACTGGGGCTGGCGGCGAAGGTCGAGACGGTCACCGGCCAGACGGTCGAGGGCAAGGTGAGCTACATCGCTTCGCTCGCCGACGACGCCACCCGGTCGTTCCCGGTCGAGATCGAAATCCCGAACGCGGACGGCAAGGTGCTGTCGGGGGTCACTGCGACTGCCACGGTCACCATGGGTACCGTGCCGGCGCATCTGCTGCCGCAGTCGGTGCTGACGCTGAATGACGAGGGCACACTTGGGGTGCGCACCGTCAAGGACGGCGTCGTCGAGTTCTACCCCGTGACGATCATCTCGGACTCGCGTGAGGGCGTCTGGGTTACCGGACTGCCGCCCACGGCCGACGTGATCACCATGGGCCAGGAGTACGTGGTGCCGGGCCAGAAGGTCAACGCGACCAATGTTACGGGGACGCCGGCGTCGAGCGAGGCCGAAGCCGCTGCTGAAGGGGTGCAGTCATGATGAATTTCCTCGAACGCATCCTGCGCATGCCGCGGGTTGTGCTGACGGTGATGGCGTTGCTGCTGTTCGCCGGCTTCAGCGCATACACGTCGCTGCCCAAGGAGAGCTTCCCGGCGATCGACATTCCGTATTTCTACGTCTCGACCAGCCAGACCGGCGTCTCCCCGCGCGACGCGGAGCGGCTGCTGGCCAAGCCGATCGAGGATCGCGTCAAGGACATCGACGGGCTCGAGAACTACACCTCGACGGCGACGACCGGCCATGCCTCGGTGTTCCTCGAGTTCGACGTGAACGCCGATAGCGACAAGGCGCTGGCCGATATCCGCGCCAAACTCGACGGCGTTGCCTCGGAACTCCCCGAGGACGCAACCGAGCCGTCGGTGACGGAAATCTCGTTCACCAACCAGCCTTCGATCTCGGTGGCGCTCTACGGCAACGTGCCGGAGCGGGCGCTGGTGCAAAGCGCCAAGGACCTGCAGGACGCGCTGGAAGAAATCCCGACAGTACAGAGCGTGACCATTTCCGGTTCGCGCGACGAGATGCTGGCGGTGACCATCGATATGAGCCGGCTCGAGGCCTATAACCTCACGGCCGGCGAACTGCTTGATGCGCTGGCCAAGAACAACATGGTGGTGCCGGGCGGTACGCTCGACACCGGTCGCGGCTCGTTCAACGTCGAAGTGCCCGGTCTCATCACCAACGCGCAGGACGTCTACTCGTTGCCGATCAAGGCGGACGGCGACAACGTCGTCACCTTCGGCGACGTGGCGACCATCACCCGTACGTTCCAGGACGCGACGCAGTACGCTCACGTCAACGGGCAGCCGGCGATCACGCTGGGCGTCATCAAGGAACTCGGGACCAACGTCATCGATGTTTCCGACCAGGTGCGCGCGGTCACGGCCGAGTTCACCAAGGACTGGCCGGCCGGCATCCAGCACAGCTTCCTGATCGACCAGGCCGACACCACCAAGAACCTGTTCCGCTCGCTCGAAGCCGCCGTGCTGACCGCCGTGGCACTGGTGATGGTGACGTGCGTCGCCACGCTCGGTGTCCGCCCAGCGCTCATGATCGGCACCTCGATCCCGATCTCGTTCATGATCGCGTTCCTGATCGTCCAGATGCTCGGCATGACCATCAACATGATGATCATGTTCGGCCTAGTGCTGGCGGTGGGTGTTCTGGTCGACGATCCAATCGTGGTGGTGGAGTACGCGGAACGAAAACTGCAGGAGGGCGTCAGCAAGAAGGAGGCGTTCATCCTCGCGGCGCGCAAGATGTTCGTGCCGGTGGTTTCGGCCACCTTCACGACATTGGGCGCGTTCGTGCCGCTGCTGTTCTGGCCGGGCATCATCGGCAAGTTCATGAGCTACCTGCCGATCATCGTGATCGTGGTGATGTGCGCCTCGCTGCTCTCGGCGCTAGTGTTCATGCCGGTTATCGGCGCGATCATCGCGTCCACGCATGTCGACCCCAAGGCCAAGGAAGCCGCGGACGTCGTCATGTATCCGGACAAGTTCGACGTGAAGAAGGTGAAGGGCGCGACGGGGATTTATGTCCGTACGCTGGCGCACCTGGTCAGGCATCCGATCCTGACGCTGCTGGGCGGTTTCGCCATCGTCGGCTTGATGTTCTACGCCTACATCGCCAACCCGACCGGCATGGAAGCCTTCCCGGCCTCCGAGGCCGAGTTCGGCACGGTCAACGTGATCGCCCGCGGCAACTACTCGCCGGTCGAAATCCGCGACATGCTGGCCGAGGTGGAGACGCAGATCCTGCAGGTGCAGGGTGTGCAGGACTCGATCATGACCTTCTCGGGTGGTGGCGGCGACGGCTTCTCGAGCGGCGGTCCGCCGGACACCATCGGGCAGTTCAACCTGCAACTGCAGCCGTGGAACGAGCGCGTCAAGGCGACCGAGATCTTCCAGAACATCCGTGACCGGGTGAAGGATATCTCTGGCATCGAAGTGCAGATCGCGGCGCAGGAAAACGGCCCGCCGGCCGGCAAGGCGATCAACCTGACGATCGAAAGCACGAACTATTCCGACCTCGCGCCGGTGGTCGGCAAGCTGCGCGACTATGTGGAGAACCAGCTCGGCGACACCATCGATGTGGAAGACGGCCGTCCCTCGCCCGGCATCGACTGGGAAGTGACGATCGACCGCGTCGCCGCGGCCAAGTACGGCATCGGCGTGCGTGAACTGTCGCCCTACGTGCAGCTGGTGACCTCGGGCGTGAAGCTCGGCTCATACCGACCGGACGACGCGGACGACGAACTCGACATCCGGGTGCGCCTGCCGCTCGACGAACGCAGCTTCGACAGCCTCGACTCGCTGAGGATCGTCACGGCCCAGGGTCTGGTGCCGGTGTCGAACTTCATCAAGCGCGAAGCCGTGCCGAAGGTAGCCAATATCAGCCGCAAAAACGGCCTCTACGTCATGGGCGTGGCAGCAAACCTGGCGCCGGGCGTGGCGGCCGATGCCAAGATCACCCAGCTCAAGGAGTGGGTGGCGACGCAGGACATTCCGGCGACCACGACGGTGAAGTTTGGCGGTGCCGACGAGCAGATCGGCGACACCAACGCGTTCATCGTCTCGGCGCTCGGTGCCGCACTGTTCATCATCTTCCTGGTGCTGCTGCTCGAGTACAACAGCTTCTACCAGGTGCTGGTGACGCTCTCGACGGTGGTCATGTCCTTGGCCGGCGTGATGCTGGGCATGACGGTCACCGGGATGAGCTTTTCGGCGATCATGACCGGCCTCGGCATCGTGGCACTGGCGGGTATCGTGGTGAAGAACGGTATCGTGCTCATCGACACCTACAACCACTACAACCGTGGTGATGGGGTGGAGCCGGTGAAGGCGATGCTGATCACCGCGGCTCAGCGCGTGCGGCCGGTGCTACTCACCGCGACGGTGACGGCACTGGGCGTGATCCCGATGGCGGTGAACGTCGAGTTCGACTTCATCCGGCGCGAAGTCGTCTGGGGCGGCCTTGCCGGTTCGTGGTTCACGCACCTCAGCGCCGCGCTGGTTTCGGGCCTGTTCGTCTCGACCGCGTTGACGCTGGTGATGGTGCCGGTGATGATCACCGCGCCGAGCGTGATCAAGAACGGCTGGATCGGCCGGGTGGTCGGTTCGGTCTTCGGTGCGATCTGGAGTGCCATCACATGGCCGCTTCGGGCCATGTTCGGTGGCGGCAAGCACACCGCTGTCACGCCGGAAGGCGAGACGGTCGAGATCCCGGCCGACATCGACAGCTCGAAGCGCTTCATCAAGACCGAAGGTTCGGGCCTGGTGGAAACCGAGCAGGACGGCGTCACAGTGGTCAGCCGCCAGGCGGCCGAGTAAGCCGAACGGCAGATGCGAATTGGAAAGGCCCGCAGCGATGCGGGCCTTTTCGTTTGTGGGGAAACGCTAAGCCCTTGCCGGACGGTTCGTGATGCTCGCGCGGGCGGCGCGGAATGCTACGGCCAGAGCCAGGCTGACGGCGAAACCTAGTACGATCATCAGCCATGAGTAGCGGCCGAGCTTCAGGTCGGACGCTAGGACGCTCAGCACAAGCAGGTGGATGAGGTAGGCGCCGAAGGTCGCCTGGCCGAGGGTGGACCAGATGGGGCTGCGAAGCTCCAGGCGCATGAACAGGATGGCGACCGAGAGGGCGTAGCCGAGGGTGGCGAGGGAGTAGTCGTGGCCTAGCCCGTAGCGACCGACGACGAAGTAGCCCTCGGCGACGTGGAGGGCAGCGAAGGCGACGAGCGCGAATGCGATGGCGGGGAGCGGCAGGTGCTCGAGGTTGGCGCGGTGGCGGCGGAGGACGATGCCGGCGACGAGGAAGACCGGGGCGAAGAACAGGCCGTTGCGATCCATCCAGAACGGGAAGCCGTGGCCGAACAGCGGCTTGGAATAGGCGCCGATGATAGTCCCCGCCGCGTAAAGCAGGAGGGTGATGGCGATGGTCCAGCGGAGGCCGGTGAATTTCAGCAGTGTTGCGACGACCGCGGTGCCGAGGACCAGCGCGGGCAGGAACCAGAGGTGGAAGGCGGGACCGCCGCTCCAGAGCAGGAGTGTGAGCCCCCATGGCGAGAGCTCGAAGCCGGGCCGGCCGGGGTGATCGAGCAGGCGCAGGGCGATGGTCAGGGCGAGGATCGCCGCGAAGGCTGGAAGGACGCGCCAGGCGACGCGGCCGACGAGCTTCAACGGGCTGGCGAGATCGGCGTCTTTCCAGAAATAGGCCGACATCAGGAAGAAGACCGGGACGGCGAAGCGACTTAGCTCATCGAGAACGAAGCCGAGCGGCTTGTTGTCAGAGAAGCCGCCGCCCGCGACGTGCAGCGTCACGATGCCGAGGAGGCTGAGGACGCGCAGGGCGTCAAGCGAGGCGTTGCGGGTTGGGGAAGATGGTGGTGGCATGAGGTGGCGCTGTGATGGTCGGGCGCAACGGATTGGTCAAGGGGTGGGTTCCGCGGCGGGCGTCGGAAACTCGGAGCGTGTGGCCACCGGAGACGACTGAGAGAGACGGCCCCCTCCCGGCCTCCCCCATGAAGGGGGAGGTGAAGAGAAGAGTTACTCCGCCGCCGGGAGTCCGCGCTTCACGAAACCTTCGGGGTCGTTGGCGACGCGTTGCATGCGCTCTTCGGCTTCCGACGCTTCGCGCTGGCGGTTCCACATCTGGGCGTAGAGGCCCTGCTTGACCAGCAGACGATGGTGGGTGCCGCGTTCGGCGATCTGGCCGTCGCGCAGGACGATGATCTCGTCGGCGTTGACGACGGTCGAGAGCCGGTGGGCGATGACGAGCGTCGTGCGGTTAGCTGAGACCACGTCGAGGGCGGACTTGATGTCTTCCTCGGTCTTTGAATCGAGCGCCGAGGTGGCCTCGTCGAGGATGAGGATCGGCGGGCCCTTGAGGATGGTGCGGGCGATGGCGACGCGCTGCTTTTCGCCGCCGCTTAGCTTCAGGCCGCGCTCGCCGACCTGGGTCTGGTAGCCCTTGGGGAGACTCTCGATGAAATGGCCGATTTGGGCCAACTCGGCGGCCTTGCGAACTTCGGCTTCGGTGGCGTCGGGGCGGCCGTAGCGGATGTTGTATTCGATGGTGTCGTTGAACAGCACGGTGTCCTGCGGCACCATGCCGATGGCGGCGCGGAGGCTCTCCTGCGTGATGTCGCGGAGGTCCTGGCCGTCGATGGTGATCTTGCCCTCAATGACATCGTAGAAGCGGTAGAGCAGCCGCGAGATGGTCGACTTGCCGGCGCCCGAGGGGCCGACCACGGCGATGGTCTTGCCGGCGGGGACCTCGAAGCTGATGCCTTTGAGGATGGGGCGATCGGCATCGTAGTGGAACTGCACGTTGTCGAACTTGACCACCGGGCCGGTGACGGCCAGCGGCTTGGCACCGGGCTTGTCCTCGATCTCGGGCTGGCGGTCGAGCAGCTTGAACATCTCTTCGATGTCGGTGAGGCCCTGGCGGATCTCGCGATAGACGAAGCCGATGAAGTTCAGCGGGCGATAGATCTGCAGCAGGAAGGTGTTGAGCAGCACGAAATCGCCGAGCGTCAGCGTTTTGTTCATGACGCCGAGGACGGCCATGATGCTGATGATGACCATGCCGGTGTAGAAGATCACCGCCTGGCCGAAATTGAGGAAGCCGAGCGAGGTCCAGATGCGGATGGCGGACCGCTCGTACTTTTCCATCGAGGCACCGAAGCGCTGGGCTTCCATCTTCTCGTTGGCGAAGTACTTCACCGTCTCGAAATTCAGCAGGCTATCGATGGCCTTACCGTTGGCATCGGTATCGCTGTCGTTCATGTCGCGGCGGATGGCGATGCGCCAGTTCGAGGCCTTGATGGTGAAGTAGAGATAGAGCCAGATCGTCACCACCAGTACGCCGAGGTAGCTGACGCCGAACATCACGACGAAAATGATGGCGACGACGACGAACTCGACCACCGTCGGGGCGGTGTTGAGCATGGTGAAGCGGACGATGGTCTCGATGCCCTTGGTGCCGCGCTCGATGATGCGGCTCAGCCCGCCAGTGCGGCGTGCCAGGTGGAAGCGCAGCGACAGCTTGTGCAGATGCTGGAAGGTCTGGAAGGCGAGCTTGCGGACCGCGTGCTGGCCGACGCTGGCGAAGAGGATATCGCGCAATTGCTGGAAGCCGGCGTCGATGACGTTGCCGACGCCGTAGGCGACGACGAGGATGATCGGCACGGCGATGCCCATCACCACCGCTTCATTGCCCAGCTGCGCCTTGCCGAGGCCGTCGATGATGCCCTTGTAGGCGAACGGCACGAGCGTGGTCGCGACCTTCGACACGAGGAGCGCGACGATGGCCAGCACCACGCGGATCTTCAAATCGTTGCGGCCTGCCGGCCACATGTAGCCCCAGAGGTGCTTGACGGTGGTGAGCAGCGAGCCCTCCGCCGTCACCGTGGCGGGCTTCTTGTCGGGACTGGGGGATGCCATCAGGCCGGCTCGGTTTCCGCTTGGCGCGGCGCTGACGACCGGTCGGCGACGAGCCCGGAGAACAATCCGGAGAAGGAGGCATTGAGCGCGTCGAGCCGCTCGGCGTTGAGCGAGTAGCAATTGCGCGTGCCCTTGGGGCTGCGCGCCACGAGCCCGGCGTCGAGCAGCACCTTGATGTGCTGGCTGACGGTGGATTGCGCCAGCGGCAGGCACTCGGTGACGTCGGTGCAGCAGCACTCGTTCTGGGCATTTTCGGCGAGGATGCGCAGAATCGACAGCCGTACCGGGTGGCCCAGCGCGCGCATCACATCGGCGAATTCGTCGTCGTGCATTTGGTTCATCGTCATATACCGATAGAAGAAGAGCGCCGCCGTGGCAAGCATCGCGTCATCGGGAATGCAGCGTCAGGGTCGCAAAAGACGAGTCTGCGCCGGAGTTGGGCGGCGGCAGGACGAGGACGTTGGGGTAGCGCGGGTCGGCCTTGACCACGTGCACCGGGAGCGCGGTGGGCAGCGGCTTCGCCGCGGGCACCGCAGATGCGGAAGCTTCGAGCTTTTCCGGTGTGGCATCCGACTTGACCGGCGAAGCGATAACCGGCCGCGGCAGGGGAAGCGGCAGATCGGGGACGACCTTGGCCTCGAGCGTCACGATGGCCGGATCGGCCGAGTTGGTGCCGATGCCGCCGGTGGCCGACGGGGTCGGCAGAAGGTTGGCGGACGACGGCTCGCCGAGGACGATAGCGGAGAATGAGGCGGTCAACTTGCCGATCGGGCGGATCAGCCGCGACGAACCGACGGGGGCGGGTACAGCGGTTCCGCCATCAGCGCGGACCTCGCCGGTGCGGGCGACGAGGTTGGCCGAGGGCGTGGGGATGGAGGCGGGCTCGGAGAGCGAGGCGGTGAGTTGGCCTGGCGGGCGGGTGAGCAGGGCGTCGGCAGCGGAAGCCGGATTCGACGGCACGAGGCCGGAGGCGTCGAGGTTGCCCGGCGCCGGGGAGAGGATCGCCACGGCGGACGGTCGTGGGTCGTATTCGGTGGCGTTGACTTCAATCCAGCCGGTGCTGCGCGGGATGTCGGCGACGATCGGCGGCGGCACGGAGGGGGGCTCGGAGGAGACCGCGGTCTCGATCGGCGCGGCGGGCGGGGCCGGCAAACTGCTGCTGTGCGCGACCTTTTCCCTCAGGCACGCGCCGATGCCGCCGGTCTGCTTGGCACAATCGAGAATGGCGGGGCCGGCCAGAATCCCGCCGACGACCAGCAGCGTCGCGACGGCGACGCCGATGGTCAGCGATACGGATGCGGCGGCATGTCCCCCGGCCAAGATCGGTTCCCCCTTGCGGGGAACTTACGCGGCAGTCCCCCGGGTCTTCAACAATTTGTAGGTGATTGACTCATAAAGCGCCTCAAATGAGGCGTCGATGATGTTGGCGCTGACCCCGATGGTGTACCAGCGCTCCCCGCTGCCGTCGCGGCTTTCGACCAGCACACGGGTGACCGCGCCCGTGCCGCCGTCGAGGATACGGACCTTGAAATCGACCAGTTCGAGATCGGCGATCTCGGCCGAGAACTTGCCGAGGTCCTTGCGCATGGCGACGTCGAGCGCGTTGACCGGGCCGTTGCCCTCGGCAACGGACATCAACCGCTCGCCGTCGACGACGATCTTGACCACCGCCTCGGTGACGTTGACCGCCTCTCCCCTGGCATTGTGACGCCGCTCGACGCTGGCGCGGTAGCTTTCGACCTCGAAGAACTCCGGCAGCGTGCCGAGCACCTTGCGCGCCAGGATCACGAACGAGGCCTCGGCGCCGTCGTAGGAATAGCCCCTCGCCTCGCGCTCCTTGACCGTACGCAGCAGCCGCTCGAGCCGCGGATCGTCCTTGTCGAGTTCGATGCCGTGGCGCCTGAGCGCGGTCTGGAGGTTCGACTTGCCGGCCTGCTGGCTGACCATGATGTTGCGCTCGTTGCCGACGCTTTCGGGCGGCACGTGCTCGTAGGTCGAGAAGTCCTTGGCCAGTGCGGAGGCATGGATGCCCGCCTTGGTGGCAAAGGCCGAGGCGCCGACATAGGGCGCCTGCCGGTCCGGCGCGCGATTGAGCAGATCGTCGAAGGCGCGCGACACCTGGGTGATGCGCGACACGCGATCAGCGTCGATGCCGGTCTCGTAGCGGCCGGCGAATTCCGGCTTCAGCAGCAGCGTCGGGATCAGCGTCACGAGGTTGGCGTTGCCGCAGCGCTCACCGATGCCGTTGAGCGTGCCCTGGATCTGGCGGACGCCGGCGCGCACCGCAGCCAGCGAGTTCGCGACGGCCTGGCCGGTGTCGTCGTGGGCGTGGATGCCGAGGCGGGCATGATCAACCGGCAGGGCCGCGACGATCGCCTCAACCTCGTGGGGCATGGTGCCGCCATTGGTGTCGCACAGCACCACCCAGCGCGCGCCGGAGGCGAGTGCGGTCTCGACGAAGCTCAGCGTGTAGGCGGGGTCCGACTTGTAGCCGTCGAAGAAATGCTCGCAGTCGACCAGCGCCTCCTTGCCGGAGGCGATTGTGGCCTCGATGGTCTCGCGGAGGTTCTTGAGGTTCTCATCGAGGCCGATGCCGAGCGTCAGTTCGACCTGCCGCGCCGAGCTCTTGCCGACGAAGCAGGCGGCGGTGGCCTTGGAATTGAGGATGGCCTGGACGCCCGGGTCGTTGCCGACCGAGCGGCCGGAGCGCTTGGTCATGCCGAAGGCGGTGAAGGTCGCCCGCTTGGTGCGTGGTTCCGCAAAGAACGCGTCGTCGACGACGTTGGCGCCGGGATAGCCGCCCTCGATGTAGTCGACCCCGATCTCTTCGAGCAGGCGCACGATGGCGATCTTGTCCTCGAGCGAGAACTCGATGCCAGCCGTCTGCGCGCCGTCGCGCAGCGTCGTGTCGAAGAGATAGAGGCGGTCTTTGCTCATCACGGGGTACTCGGGAACGGGGTCCACTCGGTGGTGTCGTGGTCGGGATGCTGGTGGTTGGTGTCGCGGATGAAGTCGTAATGCGGGTCGCCCTCCGGCTTCAGTTGGGGACCCGTCGCGCCTGTCGCCGTCGGCGGCAGTTCGTTGATGATTTCGCGGATCCAAGGCATCATCGCCTCGGCGCCGTACTGGAACTTCGGCTTGATCAGTTCAGGGTGGTCGAACGACCCGCTGGTCATCGCGATATAGTC
>JBKJMF010000405.1:0-3230 GCA_046596525.1 Devosia sp.
TGCCGCTGGGCCAGGGCGGGGAACACGTCGGGGGACTGGTAGTCGGTCGAGTGCGCTTCGAAGCTCAGGCCGTCGTGGCCTTCGAGGACCGGCGAGAGCAAGTCGGGGGCCAAGAGGTCGAAGCGGTGGATGTGGTCGGGGGCGAACTCCAGGCCGGGTTGGACCACGAGGCCCACGGCGCGTTGCCAGGCGGTCTGCTCGAGGCCGAGGGCGGCGAAGGCGTCGCGGTGGGCGGCGATGGTGGCGCGGGCGTTGCCGGGCTCGGTGGGGGCGATGCCGATCGGGCCTTCCTCGGCGCGGGCGCCCCCTGGGGGCGGGACTTCGGTGCCGAACATGTAGCTGAGGGATGATGGGTCGCTGGTTGCGGTCTCGCAGACGGCAGCGAGGTCGGCGGCGCGGGCGGCGCTGATGGTGTCGCCGACGGCTGCAGACTCGCCCGCGCAACCCTCTGAACAATCTAGGTGAATCTTGGTGAAGCCGGCTTTGACGTAGGCCGCGACGAGGTCGCGGGCGTTGGCCATGGCGATCTCGGCCGGCTGATCGCGCCAGGCCTGCGGGCCGAGGTGATCGCCACCGAACAGCACGCGGCTGGGGCTTACGCCGGTTTGGGTGCAGAGGCCGTGGACGAAGGCGATGAAGTCGGGCGGGGTCATGCCGGTGTAGCCGCCGAACTGGTTGACCTGGTTGCTGGTGGCTTCGATCAGCAGGGGAACATCCCATTCATCGGCCAGCAAAAGCGAGGCGGCGAGGACGTCTGGATGGGCCGAACAGACCGAGGGCAGGGCCTCGCCGGAGCCCTTTCGGTTGCGGCCGATGAGGTCTCGGAGCTGCTTCATTTGGTGCCTCGGGTGACCAGCATGGCGGCGCCGCGGACGCCGCTGGCGTCGCCGAAACGGGCGGTGGCGAAGGCTGGCTGGCGCACACCTTTGAGCATTCGCAGGGTGAAAGTCCGGGAAAGACTGGCCGTTAGACCATGAATGTTCGACAGTCCACCGCCGATAACCAGGCAATCGGCGTCGATAGTGAGCTGGATGGTGTGAACAAGCTCGGCGAGGATGTCGAACCAGATGTCGAGCACCTTGCTCATCGCGGCGTCGCCGGCTGCGGCGCGGGCGACGATGGCGGCGGAATCCACTTCGGTGCCGGTGAGGTGTTTGGCGATGCGCGCCATGCCGGGGCCCGAGAGCAGGGTCTCGTAGCAGCCAGTTCGGCCGCAGCCGCAGGCGAGGATCGGCAGGTCGTGGCGACGGACCAGCTCGGCAGGGAGGCCGAAGTGGCCGACTTCGCCGGGGAGGCCGTTGTGTCCAACCACCAGCTTGCCGTCGATGCAGACGCCACCGCCGACGCCGGTGCCGAGAATGAGGCCGAAGACGGTGCGATAGCCTTCGCCGGCGCCGCCATTGGCTTCCGACAGTGCGAAGCACTTGCAGTCGTTTTCGACCGGGATGGAGCGACCGATACGGGCGGAGAGGTCGGCGCTGAGGGTGCGGCCGGTTGCCGGCACGTTGGAGGTCATCGAGATGCCGGTGGCGGGATCGATCAAGCCGGGCAGGCCGACGCCGAGGGCGACTTTGGTGCCGGCGGTCTCATCGAGCCAGGTGACGGCGCCTTCGATGGCCTGCAGCAGTTCGTCGTAGCTGCCCTTGGCAGTGGGGAGGCGGCGGCGCTCGAGCACTTCGAGCTTGTTGTTGAACAGGCAGGCTTCGATCTTGGTGCCGCCGACGTCGATGGCGCCGAACACTTGCGGGCCGGTTTCGGGCAGGGGGTAGAGCTTCACGCCGGCGACGACGCGGGTGAGGTTGCCGCTGGCGAAGGGGTTGTCGACGGTCATGCCGAGGCGATGCGACCAGATGACGGCCAGCAGCTGGGCCACCATGACGTAGAGCACCGAGGACCAGGCGTCGTTGCCGATGGTCGGGACGGCGATGTCGGCGCCAGCGGCTGGGTCGCCGAGCCGCGATACGATATTGTCGCCGAACTGCGCTGCGACTTCGGTGGCGAGGTCGGTGTCGTAGCGCTGGGTGTGCGGGTCGGACGAGAGCAGCACGAAGACGCGGGTTTGGCCGTTGGTGATGGCCTTGGGGCCGTGGCGGAAGCCGAGGGTCGAATCCCAGGAGGTGGGGATCTGGCCGGCGGCGAGTTCCAGCACCTTCAGCGCGCTTTCGCGTGACGAGCCGGTGAGGGGGCCGGAGCCGAGGAACACGGCACGCTCGGGGATCGGCAGGGCGATGAGCTTCTCCAACTGCCCGGCGATCAGCTGTTCGGCGCCGGTTGCCAGTTCGCCCAGCAACGTCGTGACGGGGAGCGGCGGGGCTGGATCGAAGCAGGCCAGCGCCGTCAGCAGCATCGTGGTGTAGCTCGACGTCATGGCGAAGCCGCTGTCGTCGGTCTCGCGCGGCAGCACGATGTTGCGGAGTTCGCCGGGGCCGGCATTGTCGGTGCGGGCTAGGGCGCTGTTGGCATTGCAGGTGATGTGCAGGCGATCGGCGTCGGGAGCGTGCGCCGCCAGCAGGTCGAGCGTGCCGATACTTTCGGAGCTGTTGCCGCTGCGGCCGAAGGAGACCACCAAAAGCTTGACGCCGGGGCGGAGGAAGTTGCGTGGCGCGGCGATCAGATCGGTGGTGGGGATGGCGCGATAGCGGGCGGGGCCGGGTGCCTGATTCAGGTAGGCGGCCAGCGTTTCGCCGATGAAGGCAGAGGTGCCGGCGCCGGTGAACCAGATCTCGTCGGGACGGCGGGCGGCGACCCAGGCGCGGATTTCGGCGGCGATGCCGTCGAGCTTGGGGCCGAAGCTGCGCCAGATGGCGGGCTGGCGCTTGATCTCGCGGGTGGTGGCCCAGCGGTCGAGGTCGACGGCGGCAAGGGGTGTGTCGGTCATTCAGTTGCTTCCTTCCGGCTCGACCCGATGAACGGCTACGCCGCGCTGCTCGAGCGTCTCGGCGATTTCGTCGGGCAGGCCAGTGTCGGTGACTACGGCGTGGATACGGTCGGGTTCGCAGATCCGGTGGAGGGCCGGAGCGCGGAACTTGGTGGAATCGGCGAGAACGATGACCCGCTGGCTGACGCCAACCATGGCGGCGTTCTGGTGGGCTTCGGCTTCGTTGAAGGTGCTAAGGCCAAGTACGGGGTCGATCGAGTCGGCGCCGAGGTAGATGGCGTCGAAGCGCATGCCGGCAAGCGTACTCTCGACCAGGCGGCCGGACAGCGAGTTGGACTCGAAACGCACGGTG